>JALSPJ010000102.1 GCA_026985995.1 Anaerolineales bacterium | reverse complement strand
CCCACTTCGTGCGCCGGGCCTTTGAGGAAACTTTCGCCGGTAAGGCCCCCCAGCGGGAGTGGTACCCCCGCCAGGTGTATGACCTGGCCCACAACATCGGCAAGGTGGAAGTGCACACTGTAGACGGCCGGCGGGTGAAGGTGGTAGTGCACCGCAAGGGCGCTACCCGCGCCTTCCCGCCGGGCGCGGCCGGCCTGCCCGAGGAGTATCGGGACATTGGCCAGCCGGTGCTGGTGCCCGGCAGCATGGGCACCGCGTCGTGGGTGCTGGTGGGCGCGGAGGGCAGCATGAAGAAGTCCTTCGGCTCGTCGTGCCACGGCGCGGGGCGGGTGATGAGCCGGGCCAAAGCCAAGAAGACCGTGCGCGGGGAGGTTCTGCGCCGGGAGCTGGAAGGCGAGGGCATTCGGGTGCGGGCCGGTTCCCTGCGCGGCCTGGCCGAAGAAGCGCCCTTCGCGTACAAAGATGTGGACGCGGTGGTGGAAACCGTGGTGGGCGCGGGCCTGGCCCGCAAGGTGGCCCGCCTGCGCCCTGTGGCCGTGGTCAAAGGGTGAGGGGGAACCGGCGACGGCCCCGCGGCGTTGGAAAAGGCGCAAGCCCCATGGTAGGGAGGTGCATCATGCGCCGTTTTACGCTTTTGGCCCTGGCGTGGTGGGTCGCGGTGGTGTTGGCCGCCTGCCAGGCCGGCGGTTCCCCGGCCACGGAACCCCCCGCGCCGCCCAGGCCCACGGCTTTGGCTCCGGCGTCGCCAACGGTTCGCCCCGCGGCTACGCCCACCCGCGCCGCGGGCCAACCCCAGGTGAGCACGGCCCAACCCAACCGCCCCGCGGAGGTGACCATGCTGCCTCAACCGCAGCCCGGCCCAGAGGGCTGGACCGAGATTCCCACCGAGCCGCCCGACTGGAGCCAGGTGCAAAAAGTGCCCTTTTATGTGGAAGACGCGCGGTTGGCGCGAATGGACAAGGAGCGCCTTGTGCTGCAGGTGCGCGGCCAGCGTCCTCGGCCTTGTGACGGCGTGCGGGCCCAGGTGCGGGTCGCGCCCGACGCGGCGCGCATTGAGGTGGAGGTCTTCGGCATTGCCAACCCCCGCATGTTGTGCGTGGAAATGCTGGCCCCCACCCAGGGCGTGGTGGACCTGACCCCGTGGCTCCAGGGCCTGCCGCCGGGCCAGTATACCGTGTTCCTCAACACCGCGCCGGTCGATACTCTGACTTGGCCGCCCGACGAATAGGCCGGCCGTCGGTTCCCCCGGAGGTGCAGCGATGGCCCCCACTGGCTTGCGCGCGTTGGCCCGGGTGTTGCAGCGCCAGCGCCCCTGGTGGTGGCGGGCGTTTACCCGGCTGGTGCCGGCGGCCCGACGCTGGGGGTGGTGGGTGGCCCCGGGCAATCAGGTGCGCTGGCAGGCCGCGGCCCATGGCGTCGAGGTCACCGTGCAGGGCACAGGTCATCGGCTGGTGGTGGAACCCGGCGCGGTGCTGCGCAATGTGGTGTTCGACCTCGCGGGGGAGGGGCACACGGTGCACATCGCGGCGGGTTGCGTGCTCAACCAGGTGTATGTGCGCCTGCGGGGGCAGGGGCATCGGCTGCAGCTGGCGCGCGGGGTGCGCTTCACCCGGGGGGGCGAAATCTGGATGGAGGACCAGGGCGGCTCGCTCCTCATCGGCGAAGGCACCACCATCGTGCACGCCCGCCTGTCGGTCATCGAGGGTACCCGCCTGCGCATTGGCGCGGGCAGTCTGTTCGCCTACGACATCGAAGTGCGCACCGGCGATTCTCACAGCCTTTTGGACGCGCGCACGGGCCAGCGCCTGAACCCGGCCGCGGATGTGGAGGTGGGCGCGCGGGTGTGGGTGGGCGCGCGGGCCATGTTGCTCAAAGGCGCGCGCATCCCCGACGACAGCGTGGTCGCCGCGGCCGCGGTGGTGACCAAAGCCTTTGCCGAGCCGGGGGTGGTGTTGGGTGGGCATCCGGCCCGAGTGTTGCGGCGGGGGGTGCGGTGGGTGCCGCAGCGGGTTCCGGTGGGGGAACCGGCGTCGGACGCGGCCACGGAGGGGGCTTAGGCCGCTTCACCGGCCCGGGCCAGCACCCGGCGGGCGGCCTTGACCATGGGCATGTCAATCATCTTGCCGTCCAGGGCCACCACGCCCAAGCCCTGCGCGCGGCCGCGTTCGTAGGCTTCCAGCACCCGACGGGCGTAGGCCACGGCGTCGGCCGTGGGGGTGAAGGCCTGCTGCACCACGGGCACCTGCGCGGGGTGAATGACCTGCTTGCCGTCGAAGCCCCAGGCCGCGGCCTCGCGGGCTTCGCGCGCCAGGCCTTCCAGGTCCTTATAGCGAATGTAGACGATGTCGATGGCCTGCAGGTTGTGGGCTTTGGCCGCGGCCACCACGGCCTGCCGGGCGTAGAGCACTTCCCGGTTGTCGGGGCTGCGTTGCGCGCCCAGGTCCGCGGTGTAGTCTTCCGCGCCAAAGAGCAGGGCATCCAGGCGCGGGGTGGCCCGGGCGATGCTGTTGCGGGCCTCGACCCCGCGGGCCGTCTCCAGAATGGCCAGCAGCCGCACCGAACCCACGGGCCAGCCGTAGCGTTCCTCGGCTTGCTGCAGGCGGTAGGCCACCCAGTGCAGTTGCCAGGGGGCTTCCACCTTGGGCACCACGATGCCGTCGGGGTGGGCCGAAAGCACAGCGTCCAAATCGGCCGCGGCCGGGCCGCCGTCGGGGCCCTGCGGCGGGTGAATGCGCACTAAGCGCTCCCCGGCCGCAAAGGTGAGCTCCCCCAGGACGCGGGCCACCAGGGCCCGCGCCGCGGCCTTGTGCGGCCATGCCACACCGTCTTCCAGGTCGAAACACACGCTATCGACGGTCAACCCGGCAGCTTTGCGCAGCTTGCGCTCCTGGTCGCCGGGGACATAGAGTAGCGCACGGCGTGGTCGCATGGCCATCGCGCCCCCTGAGGTTTAGTAGAAGACCTTGCGCGGCAGCGCCTTGGCCTGCTCGATCCAGTCCCGCACCTGGTCGAGGGAAGGCACGCGGCGCACCAGGTTCTTGGCCTGGTTGACCTCTACCAGTTTGGCGTAAAGGGATTCGGGGTTGCGGCGGGCCAGTTCCATGACGGTGTCGACCCCCGCGGCCTCCAGCAGGTCCGCGTATTCGGACCCGACGCCCTTGATGCGGTAGAGGTCCGCGTGGTTGACCCACTCCAAAATGCGCTTGGGCGAAATGCCCAGCCGTTCGGCGATGCTCTTGCGGCCTTCGGGCGTACCGGCCTGCTCGAGCAGGGCTTCCACCGTGGTGATGCCGATGGAAGCCAGCTTTTCGGCGTAGGTGGGGCCGATGCCCTCGATGTCCTGGATGCGTTTCTTCGCCACGCTTCACCTCCTCAGAAGGGATAGGGGGCCTCCCTGCGGGAAGGGGGGCGCCTGCCAGCGAACAACGACGATTTTACTCGATGAGCACCCCCTAAGTGACAAAAAAGACCTTGCGTGGCTTCAACAAGTTTTCTTCTGCATTATACTCCATAATGGCCACCAGGTCACCCTGGTCGCCGATGGCGCGAATGAGCTGCCCTTCGGGCAGGTTCTCCCAGCGGGCCGGCAGGCTGTGGCCAAAGCGCACTTTGTCCACTTCGTCCGCGTTGAGTTCCACCAGGGGCCAGTCGGGCAGCGCGTCGGCCGCGGGCAGCAGATATTTGTACCAATCGCCGGCCAAAAAGGCTTCTTGCAGGCGGGCCAGGGGCACCGCGTCGCGCAGGGTGAAGTGCCCGCTTTGGGTGCGCCGCAGGCCCACCAGGTGCGCGCCGCAGCCGACGACTTTGCCGATGTCGTCCACCAAGGTGCGGATGTAAGTGCCCGAGGAGCAGTGTACTTCCAGCACGGCCTCGGGCGGTTCCCATTCCAACAGTTCCAGCTCGTAAATGTGGACCTTGCGGGGTTTGAGGCGCACCTCTTTGCCCTGGCGGGCCAGGTCGTAGGCCCGCCGGCCTTTCACCCGCACCGCGGAATACGACGGCGGCACCTGCTCGATTTCGCCTTTGAATTGCTCCAGCACCTGGCGGAATTGCTCGGGGGTGAGGTCCGGGCAGGAGCGTTCCTCCAGCACCCGGCCTTCCGCGTCGTAGGTATCGGTGCGGGCGCCTAAGCGCAGGGTGGCCATGTAGCGTTTGTCGGAGGCGGCTACCCACTCGCTGAGGCGCACCGCGGGGCCCAGGAGCACCACCAGCACGCCCGAAGCCCGGGGGTCCAGGGTGCCGGCGTGGCCCGAACGGCGGATGCCGGTGCCGCGACGCACGATTTGCACCACATCGTGGGAGGTCATGCCCACGGGTTTGTCGATGACCAGCACGCCCGAGACTGCGTTGCGCAGCAGGTCGGGGTCGGTGCGAGCGCCTAAGGGGGCGCGCATGGGGGGCGCGGCCGGTCGCCGTCGGCGGGGTTTGCGTCCCCGGCGGGGGCGAGAAGAACGAGGGGGCGTTTGCCAAGCCATGGCTTCTACCTCCAAAGCGGAGTCGGACGGCGCGCGTTCGACGATGCGACGCGTCAAGCGCCGCCACCTGGCGCGCGGAGCAGGGCTGGGCCCGCGAGCCTGGGGCCCGGCCTCAGCGCGCGGTTTGGGGTACCTGCCGGGTGCGATGATATTCCAGGGTTGCGGGCAACACGCGTTGTTGCACGGCTTCCAAGGTTCCGCTCACGCGCGCGCCGGCGGCCGCGGCGTGACCACCGCCGCCAAAGGCGCGCGCCAGTTCGCCCACATCCCACCCGCTTTTGGCCCGCCAGCTGATTTTGACCACCTCGGGCTCGTCGGTTTCGATGAACACCACGGCCAGGTCCGCTTCCCGGGCGTTGAGCAGCGCGTTGACCAGGCCGGCATCGTCGGGGATGGGGAAGCCAGTGACTTCCCGGTCGTGGCGGGTGAGATGGGACCAGATGACCCGGCCTTGCATTTGGGCCCGGGCCTTGCCCAGGCCTAAGTAGCGAATTTCGGCGAAGGTGCGGGCCACCAGGGCTTCGTAGTACGCGGTGCTGAGGTCCGCGCCGTGTTCCATGAGCGCGGCCACTAAGCGCAGGGTGTCGGGCTGCACCGACGCGGTGCGCAGCCCCAGGGTGTCGGTGAGCAGGCCGGTGAGCAGGGCCTGCGCGGCCGGCGGGGTGATGCGCAGCCCCCACGCGGTCGCGTGTTGGGCAATGACCGCGGTGGTGGAAGGGGCCTGGGGCAGCACCACATTGAGGCGGCCGAAGAAGGTGTTGGTTTTGTGGTGGTCGATGTTGAGGTCCACGGGCCAATCCGCGGGCACCGCGGCGCCCAAACGCTCCCGGTCGCCGCTGTCGACCGCGATGAGCAGGTCGGGCCGCTGGGTGACCCGGGCGACGATGGCTTCGACGCCGGGCAGGAAGCGCAGGTTGTTGGGCACGGGGTCGGCCAGGGCCAGGGTGACGGTGAGGCCCGCGGCGCGCAGCATGTGGCCTAAGCCCAGCAGGGAGCCCACCGCGTCGCCGTCGGGGTTGATGTGGGAAGCGATGACCACGGTGCGGCCGGGCTGCCACAGGCGGCGCACGGCCTCAGGCGGTGCCAGCGTCGTCGGCATGGGTTTGGTCCTCCGCGGGGGCCTCGGGCCCCGGGGTGGGTTCCTCGGTGGCCTGGCGCTCGGCCCGCAGCTGGGCAAACAGCTGCTCCAAGCGCGCGGCCCGTTCGGGGGTCGGGTCCCAGTGAAAGCGCAGCCGGGGGAAGGTGCGCAAGTGGGCCAGGCGCTGTGCCAGCTGGGAGCGCAAGAAGCCTTTGGCGTGCTCCAGCCCGGCCAGCACTTCGTCTTTGCGGGCCTGGCCTTCAACGGCTGAGACGAAGATGTCGGCGTAGGCCAGCTCCCGGTCCACTTCCACATCGGTCACCGTCACGCCTTGCAGCCGTGGGTCGGCCACTTCAAACAGCAGAATTTCGGCCAGTTCCTCTTTGATACGCGCTTCGATGCGGCGCAGGCGCAGTTCACCGACCATGGTTTTCCTCCTGCCGCGGGGTTAGGCCGCGGGCGCGCTTTCGACGGTGTAAGCGATGAGGCGGTCGCCGACCTGGAAGTCCTTGAAGCCCTTGAGGCCAATGCCGAACTCGAAGCCCTCCCGGACTTCCCGCACATCTTCCTGGAAGCGCTTGAGGGAGCCGATTTCGCCGTCGAAGAGCACCTGGTCGTCGCGCAGCACCCGCACCCGGGCATTGCGGCGAATGACGCCCCGGCGCACCCGGCCGCCGGCCACTTTGCCAAAGCGCGACGAGGGGAACACGGCCAGGACTTCGGCTTCGCCTAAGATGACTTCCTGCTTTTCGGGCTCCAGCAAGCCCCGCAGGGCCTTTTCGATGTCGTGCAGCAGGTCGTAGATGACCCGATAGGTGCGGATGGAAACGCCTTCGCGCTCGGCCACTTTGCGGGCCGCGGCGTCGGCCTTGACATTGAAGCCGATGACCACGCCGTTGGAAGCCGCAGCCAGCATGATATCGTTTTCGGTGATGTTGCCCACATCCGCGTGCAAAATGCGCACTTTGGCCTCGTTGCGCTCGCTCACTTCTTCGATGGCCTTCACCACCGGCTCCAAGGAGCCCTGCACATCGACTTTGACCACCAGGGGCAGTTCTTTGACCTTGCCCTCTTGCAGGCTCTTGAAGAAGTCTTCCAGGCTCATGCGGGGCGCGGCGGCCTGCTGGGCCTGGCGCTTTTGGGCTTCTAAGCGTTCTTCCACGATTTGGCGGGCTTCTTTTTCGTTTTTGACCTTGTAGAACAGGCTGCCGGCCTCGGGAATGTCGTGGAAGCCCAGCATGGCCACCGGGGTGGAGGGGCCGGCTTGCTTGATGCGCTTGCCGCGGAAGTCCATGAGGGCCCGCACTTTGCCGTAGGTGGTGCCGGCGACCAGCACATCGCCCACTTTCAGGGTGCCGTTTTGCACCAGCAGGGTGGCCACCACACCCTGGCCTTTCTTGACCTGGGCCTCGATGACGGTGCCGAAGACCCGCCCCTGGGGGTTGGCCCGAATGTCGGCCGTGTCCGCGACCAGCAGGATGGCTTCCAGGAGTTCATCCAGGTTGAGGCGCTGCTTGGCCGAGATTTCCACCATGATGGTGTCGCCGCCCCACTCTTGGGGAACCAGGCCCAGGTCGCTGAGCTGTTGCCGCACCCGGTCGGGCTGGGCGTTGGGCTTGTCGATTTTGTTGATGGCCACCACGATGGGCACTTGGGCGGCCTTGGCGTGGGCGATGGCTTCCCGGGTTTGGGGCATCACGCCGTCGTCCGCGGCCACCACCAGCACCACGATGTCCGCGCCCTTGGCGCCCCGGGCCCGCAGGGAAGTGAAGGCCGCGTGGCCGGGGGTGTCGAGGAAGGTGATGGTGCGGCCGTCGTGTTCCACCTGATAGGCGCTGATGTGCTGGGTGATGCCGCCGGCTTCTCGGGCGGCCACATTGGTGTTGCGGATGGCGTCCAGCAGGGTGGTCTTGCCGTGGTCCACATGGCCCAAGATGGCCACCACGGGCGGCCGGGGCCGGAGCCTGGCGGCCGGTTCGGCCAGCAGCCATTGCCGCCACAGGGGGAGCTCGCCAGCCTCTTCTTCTTTTTCTTCGGTTTCGGGCACGGCCAGGCGCACTTCTTTGCCCAGCTCCGCGGCCACGATTTCCGCGGTTTCGTAATCAATGGTCTGGTTGAGGCTGGCCATCACGCCCACATTCATCAGGGTCTTGATGAGGTCGATGGCCGAGACATCCAGCTTTTGGGCCAGCTCGCGCACCGTCAAATGTGGGGGGAGTTCGATGACATCGGATTTGGCCATCATCATACTGGTTCCTCCGAGACGGGGCCCTGCCCGGCGGTGGCGGGGGTGGCACCCTCGTCATCGTCGGGGGGTAAGGTTTCCATGAAGGCCCGCAGGCGTTCCAGGTCCGCGGGCTGCAAGGTGGTGCGCAGCGCGTGGGCGAAGGCCCGGCGCTTGAACGCGGCTTGCCAGCAGGCGCGGCGGGCGTGCACATAGGCCCCGCGTCCGGGCAGGCGGCGGGTGGGGTCGACCTGCACGCCCTCGGGGGTGCGCACCACCCGAATGAGTTCCCACTTGGAGGAGGTGGTGCGGCAGCCGATGCAGGTGCGCTGGGGAATGTGTTTGCCGCGTCGGCGTTTGGCCATGGCCCACCTCCGGGGAATGGGTTACCAATCCCAATCGCCGCGGCGTCGGCCCCCGAAGTACTCGTCGTCGTCTTCCAGGTCGCGGTAGCGGGGGCCGCGCTTCTTGCGCTTCTTCTTTTTCTTCTTCTTGGGCGGCTCGGGCTCCGCGGCCTCTTCTTCCTCGTCGGCTTCGGTCAGCAGCGCGCTTTCGGGCGTGCCCAGCACCCGCTCGGTGGAGAAGAGCTCTTCCAGGGAAGGCGCTTCGGCCTCGGCTTCTGGGCGAGGCAACGCTTCGCCCCTCCGGGGTTCGGGTTCGGCTTCGGCCTCGGGGGCCGGGGGCAAAGGCTCGGCTTCGGCCACGATGAGGTCCGCCACGCTGGGCTCGGGCACGGGCACGGCCTCGGGTTCGGCCTCGGGGGCTTCGTCAGGGGGAAGGGCTTCGCCCGAGACCGGCTCGGCTGCGGTGGCTTCCACGGCCTGGGGCGCTTCGGCCTGGGGTTCGGCTGCGGCTTCGGTCTCTTCGGGGCCCGGCGCGGCTTCTTCCTCGGCCTCGGCCGCGGCTTCGGCTTCGATTTCGGCCGCATGCTCGGCCAGGTAGGCTTCCACCGCCTGCTGCAGGGCTTCCATGGTGCGCGGCCCCACGCCTTGCAGGGCCAGAATGGCGTCCGGGTCCTGCCGCAGGGCCATGATGAGGTCGCCCACGCTGTGGTAGCCGGCTTCGGTAAGGCTGATGATGAGCCGCGGGGAGAGGCCCAGCTCGTCCAGGGGCGTTTCGAACGCGGCCTCGGGAATGCCGCGGCGCAGCTCGGCCAGGGCCGCGACTTCGGCTTCCCGGCGGGCCCGCAGCTCGGCCAACATGCCCCGCTCCACCCGGTCCACGAACTGGAAGAGGAAGTTGTATTCCTCGGGGGTCAGGGGCCGGCCGGCCTGTTTCTTCTCTAAGATGGCCTCCACCTGCTCCAGGGTGTCGTGTTCGGCCTCCAGCAGGGGGGCGAAGGCCTCGTCCCGATACAGTTTGCTCAGCGCGTCCTGGGCTGCTTCGCTGAGGCTCTTGATGTCGATGCGCCAGCGGGTGAGTTTGGCCGCCAGGCGCACATTTTGCCCTTCCCGACCAATGGCCAGGCTGAGCTGGTCTTCGGGCACCACCACCACCGCGGTGCGGGGCCCTTCCCCTTCCTGCAGGTAAACGCCCAGCACCCGGGCCGGGCTCAGGGCCTTGGCGATGAACACCGCGGGGTTGGGGTCCCACTGGATGACATCGATTTTCTCGTTGTGCAGCTCGCGCATGATGGTTTGGATGCGGGAGCCGCGAATGCCCACGCACGCGCCCACGGGGTCGATGTTGGGCGCGATGGCCGACACGGCCACTTTGGAGCGCCGACCGGCTTCTCGGGCCACGGCGCGAATTTCCACTTCCCCCCGGTGGATTTCGGGTACTTCTTCCTCCAGCAAGCGCCGCAGGAAGTTGGGATGCGCGCGGGAGAGGATGATGTAGGGCCCGCGGGTGGTCTTTTCCACATCCAAAAGCAGGGCCCGCACCCGGTCGTGCACCTGAAAACGCTCGCCGGGGATTTGTTCCTTTTTGAGCAGGTGCCCTTCGGCGCGCTTGTCGAGCCCGACCACCACTTCGTGGGCGTTGATGGCCTGCACGATGCCGTGGACGATTTCGCCCTTGAGCTGGCTGTAGTATTCATATTGCATTTGCCGCTCGGCGTCTTGCAGGCGCTGTTTGATGACCTGGCGGCTGACCTGCGCGGCGATGCGCCCAAAGGTGGACGGGTCCATGGGCACCATGACGATGTCGCCCACCTGGGCATCGGGGCGAAAGCGGCGCGCCTGCTCAAGGGAGATTTCGGTGCGCGGGTCGCGCACTTCGTCCACCACTTCTTTTTCCACCAGCAGGGTGATGCGCCCGTTGGGCAGGTCGAATTCCACCTCGACTTGTTGGGAGGCGGGCGCGTTGTGCACCTTGCGATAGGCCGCGATGAGCGCGTCCCGGAGCGCGTCGAGGATGCGTTCGGGGGGCAGTTCGCGAGTTTGGGTGAGTTCGTTGAAAGCCAGCAAGACTTCGCTGCTTTTGGCCATGCCGGTTTACTCCCCAGGGAGGGATGCGAAGGGCTATAAGAAGAGCCGCAGGCGCTACCTGCGGCTCTTGCCAGGTCGCGGGGGCCGGATTCGAACCGGCGACCTTCGGGTTATGAGCCCGACGAGCTACCGCTGCTCCACCCCGCACCGTGTGCTTGCTCAAGCCGCCCGGCATTATAGCACAGCCGGGTGGACTTGTCAACGGCCAGAATTTGTGTATAATTTTTGACGCCGTGACCTTTCCGCGTCAGGTGTGTGCCGATGCCTTTCGTTCTCGGGCTTATCATCGGGTGGCTGTTTCGTTTCGCCGAGCTGGGCCTTTACGGCGTGGGCCTGTTGCTGGCCTGGCGGCATGGCCGTCGCTGCCCGCGGGCTGCGTGGCTGACCGCGGGGGCCATGGTGTTGCTGGGCCTGGCCTGGGCGGCGCGCGTCGCGCTTTTCCCTTTGCTGCGCCCGCGCGCGGTGGGTTTGGATTTGGCCACGCTGGTGTGGTATTTGGAGCTGGCGCGCCTCTTCCTGCGTGGGGGCGCGATTGGCCTGTTGCTGGCCGCGGTGTTTGCCGGGGGCGGGGCGTGTGGCGCGGCCGGCGCGGGCGCTTGAAGCCGCGCGGTCCATCCAGGGCCTGAGCCGTGCTCATGGGCAGCGCCTACATCTCCTGACCGGCGCGGGCTCCTTGGGGCTCAGCCCGCGCAGCAGCTCAGCCGGGTCACATCTTTCTCGAAAGTCTGGGCCGCGAGTTTCAGGCCCTCGCTCAGGGTCAGGTAGGGGAAGAGCATGCGGCCCAGCTCGTGTACCGTCATCCCGGCCCGGATGGCCAGCACCGCGGTCTGGATGACTTCCCCGGCCTCCGGGGCCACGATGTGCGCGCCCAGGAGCCGACCCGAGGTTGCATCGGCCACCAGCTTGATGACCCCCCGGGTATCGCGCGCGGTCAGGGCCTGGGGGACATGCTCCAGGGCCAGGGTTCGGACCTCCACGGCCAGGCCCTGCTCCCGGGCCTGGGCTTCGGTCAGCCCCGCGGTCGCGACTTGCGGGTCGGTGAAGATGACCCGGGGCAGCGCGTTCAGGTCCAGGGTGTGGTGGTCGCCCCGCAGGGCGTTGGCCGCGGCCACGGTGCCGCTGTGCGCGGCCACATAGACGAACTGGGGCAGGGCGGCGCAATCCCCGGCCGCGTACACATCGGGATGCGTGGTACGGGCGTACTCGTCCACCCGGATGGCCCCGCGGCGGTCGGTGGCGATGCCCAGGGCCTCCAGACCCAGGCCCGCGGTGTTGGGCCGCCGGCCCGTGGCCACCAGCAGCCGCTCGGCTTTCAGGGTGTGGGTTTGGCCGTCGGCCAGGGTAAGGTGTAGTCGGTAGCCCGCGGGGGTGCGCTCGACCCGCTCCGTTCGCGCCCGGGTCAGAATGCGCAGGCCCTCGGCCTCCAGGTGACGGGTCAGTTCCCGGCTCACTTCCTCGTCTTCGAAAGGCGCGATGCGGGGCAGGCGTTCCACCAGGGTCACGGCCACGCCGGCGCGGGCGAAAAGCTGGGCCAGCTCCAGGCCCACCGCGTTGCCGCCCAGCACGACCAGGGTTCGGGGCAGGCTGCGCAACGCCAGGGCCGTGGTGCTGGTCAGGTAGCCCGCCTCGGCCAGCCCGGGGATGGGCGGCGCCCAGGGCCGAGCGCCCGTGGCCAGCACCACCTTGGGCGCCCGGTAGGACGCGCCGTTGACCTGGACCGTGGGGCCCGGGGCCAGACGGGCTTTCCCCTGCGTGTAGGTGACGGTGGGGTAGGCCGCGAGCACATCTTCGTATTTGGTCCGGCGCAGGTCGGCCACCAGCGCGTCCTTTTGGGCCGTCAGGCGGAACCAGTGCAGCGCGGCCTGGGTCGTGTGCACGCCCGCGTAGCGGGCTTCCCCCGCGCGGTGGTAGTGGGCCATGGCCCGGATGAGGAACTTGGACGGCACGCAGCCGATGTTCACACAGGTGCCGCCGATGGGCCCCTGGTTGACCATGAGCACCCGCGCGCCCTCTTCGGCCGCGCGGATGGCCGCGGCGAAGCCGGCAGAGCCGCCGCCGATGACGATGAGGTCGAAGTCGGCTTCGGAAGCGACCATGGGGGTGGGCTGCGGCTGGGGCGCACGCGGCCGGCCAGGGCCCTCGCTGTCGGGTTCCTCAAGGAGCACCCGCGCGCGGTAGCCGGCCTGGGCTACCGCGTCGACCAGGGCCTGGACGCGCACCTGGGCCTCGGCCACCACTTCGGCCCGTCCCGACTGCCAGCCGGGCACCCGGACCTGAAGCACGCCGGGCACCTGCTGCAGGGCCTGGGTGACATGTTGGGCGCAACCGTCGCAGGTCATGCCGGTGATGCGCAGGATGTAGCGGTGGTGGGCTTGAGCAGTCATGGGGCGCTCCTTTAGGGGGATTTAGAGTATACAGCAAGCAGTGCGCCGGGCGGCGGGCGCGCGGTAGGCAAATTGGCGGGGGTATAATGGCGCGAAAAGCGCTTTTCTCGCCCGGGAGGCCATGCTTATGCCGCATCTTTTTCCCCTGCCCCTGGTGGAGCGCCTGCGCACGGCCCGGCATCTGGTCGTTTTTAGCGGCGCGGGCATGTCAGCCGAAAGCGGCGTGCCCACTTTTCGTGATGCACAAACGGGCCTGTGGGCCCGCTATGACCCCACCGAGCTGGCTTCGCCCGAGGCTTTTCGCCGCCACCCCAAACGGGTGTGGGATTGGTACGCCTGGCGGCGGGAGCTGGTGCGCCGCGCCCGACCCAACCCCGGCCATGAGGCCGTGGCCCGCCTGGAACGCTGGGTGCCCCAGGTGACGGTGGTGACCCAGAATGTGGATGGCCTGCACCAGCAGGCCGGTTCCCGGCGGGTCATTGAGCTGCACGGCAACCTGCACCGCACGGTGTGCGCCCAATGCCGGCGTGTGGTTCCGCCCGAGGCCTGGGGCCCACCCGGCCCTGAGGGGGTGCCCCGCTGCCCGGCGTGCGGTGGCCTGCTGCGGCCCGATGTGGTGTGGTTCGGCGAAGGCCTGCCCCAGGATGCGTGGCAGGCCGCGGTGCGCGCGGCGCAAAGGGCCGATGTGATGCTGGTGGTGGGCACTTCGGGGCTGGTGCAGCCCGCGGCTTCGCTGCCCGTTATGGCCAAAGAGGCCGGCGCGTACCTGGTGGAGGTCAACCCCCGGCCCAGCGCGCTTTCGCCGCTGATGGACCACACGCTGCGCGGCCCTGCGGGTCAGGTGCTGCCGGCGTTGGTTCAGGCGGTGTGGGGAACCGACCAGGGCTTTTCCAAGTACGAATAAAATCGCACGGAGGCACGGTGAACACAGAGAAATGGGAGAAATTGTTCTCTCCGTGTTCTCTGTGTCTCTGTGTGAAATTTAAACTTGATGTTGTAGATGCCGGTGGTGTTAGAGAAAGAAAAAGCCCTGGGAACCTACGTCGACGCGCGGCCTCTGAGCCAGGCCACCAGCTGAACCCGCAATTCGGCAACCTCGGTGAGGTGCGGAATGTGCCCCGCGTGGGGCAGCATGGTGACCCGCGCGTGGGGCATGATGTGACCCAACGCGGCATACGAAGCCGGGTCGAGCACGGAATCGCGCGCGCCGCCGATGACCCAGGTGCGCACGGTCAGCGCGCGCAGCCGGGGGCGCAGGTCCGGCACCCGGCTCACGGCCCACACCACCCGCGGGGATATGCGCTGCAATTCGGCAATGCGGCGTTGGCGTTGCATCGGGCTCATGCGCCGGGCTTCGGGGTAAAACCGCAGGCTCCAGCGCAGGGCCTGGCGCACCCAGCCCGGCCAGCGCGCCGGCAGCCATGGCCACCGGCCCACCAAGGCTACCAGCACGCGCTGCCTGGTGCGCAGTGCGGCCTGGGCCACCAGGGGCGTGAACAGGGTCAGGCTGGCCACGCGTTGCGGCGCGTGTAACGCGTAGGCCAGGGCCAGATACCCGCCCAGGGAATGCCCCACCAGGTGGATGGGCCCGGCGCCGGTGTGGGTTTCCAGCCAGCGGAGCAGGGGTGTGGCCCACGCCCACGGGGAGGCCGGGCGCTCCGCGGGGGGCTCGGGACTATCCCCATGGCCGGGGAGGTCCACCGCGTAGCCTCGAAAGCCGGCCGCGGCGACGGCTTCCACATAGGCTTGCCACTGCCAGCGGCTGCCGGCAAAGCCATGTAAGAAGACCACCGCCGGGCCTTCGCCTTGCTGCATCCAGGCCAAAGTCATCGTCGTCTCCTGGGTTGTCTGCCGTCCCGCTCCTGGCGCGCCGTTGCTTGAAATGTTACCAAAGCTCGCGTAACCGCCCAAGGAGGACGATGTGTGAATCGGCGTTGTGGAGGCCGTGGGCGTTAAAAAGCCCCGGGGCCGTGTTGCTCGGCCGTTGACGCGGGCCGGGTTTTTGGGTATAGTTAGAGGCGCCCCGAGTGGGTCCGACGCGGCGGAGCCCACCGAACCGGGTCAGGTCCGAGAGGAAGCAGCCCTAAGGTGGTGTCTCCGGGTGCCGTCGGGGTGCCTGCTCGGGGCTTTTTCGATAGCCCCGCCCCACCCCGCAGGGAGAGCCCCATGCTCCCAAACGCAAAACACCCACCGCGTTGGTGGCCCCTGGTCCTGACCGCCCTGGCCTTGCTGGGCTGTAACGCGGGCCTCTGGCTGGGCTGGGCCGCGGTCACCTTAGGCCGCCGCGCCCCCCAACCGGCCGCACCCACGGCCACTCCCTGGCCCACACCCCCCTGGTCCCTACCCACCGCCGCGCCACCCACCGCGGCCCCGGCCCCCGCCGGTTCCCCCGCCCCCCCCACGGACCCGGCCCACCAGACCTACCAGGCCCTGCTGCAGGCCCGCCCCCCCTTGCACGACCCCGTGACCGTGTTCACCCGCCTTACCGGCCAGCCTGTGACCTGGGCCACCCCCACCCCGGCCGCACCCCTTCCCGTGGGCACGGTGCGCACTTTCTATGTCACCGACACCGACGGCGTGCAAGCCTTTCCCATTCAGGCCCAATTGGCCGCGGTCACCGAGCACGCCTATGTGTGGGTCGACCAACGGGTGCGTTACGACCCGGCCACCGCGCAGGCCCTGGCCCGGGAGTTCGAGGCTCACATCTACCCCACCACCCGCGCCTTTTTCGGTGCGGAACCGTCGCCGGGCATTGACGGCGACCCGCATCTCTACATCCTGTTCGCCCAGGGCGTGGGCTCGGTGGCCGGCTACTTCTCCGCCGCCGACGCGCTGCCGCCCCAGGTACACCCCTTCTCCAACGCCCACGAGATGTTCATCCTCAGCGCGTCCATGCTGGACGCCAACACCGACACTTACGCGGTGCTGGCCCACGAGTTCCAACACATGATTCACCAGGCCCGGGACCCCAACGAGGAAGCCTGGCTCAACGAAGGCTTTTCGGAACTGGCCGTGCTGCTCAACGGCTACGACCGTGGCTTCTTTGACCTGCTGTACCTGCGCAATCCCGACTTCCCCTTGCTGCACTGGCCCGACCCCGCGCAAGGCAGTTCCCTGCCCTACTACGGCGGCGGGTTCCTCTTTACCCTTTATTTTTTGGAACGCTTCGGCGAGCAGGCTACTCGTGCGCTGGTCGCGGCGCCGGCCAATGGTGTGGACGCGGTCGAAGCCGTGCTGCAGCGCATCGGCGCCCGCCACCCGGTCACAGGCCAGCCCTTGCGCGCCGAAGACCTGTTCCTGGATTGGGCCATCGCCAATTTTCTGGCCGACCCCGACCTGGAAGACGGGCGTTTCGGCTACACCCGCCATCGCATCCGCCCGGCGGAACCCTCTTTGCGCCTCGACCGCTGCCCCCAGGGGCCGGTGAGCGGCGAGGTCGCGCCCTTTGGCGTGGATTACATCACCATCGCTTGCCGCGGCGTGTGGCAGCTGGAAGTCACCCTCGACCCCTGGGCCCGGCTGTGGCCCGTGGAACCCCACAGCGGCGACTTTGCCGTGTGGTCCACCTACGGCGACAGCAGCGACATGCGTCTGACCCGCACCTTCGACTTCACCGCCTACCCGCCGGGCAGCCCCCTCACCCTCACTTACTGGACCTGGTACGACATCGAAGCCGATTACGACTACGGCTATGTGCTGGCTTCCACCGACGGGCAAACCTGGCACATGCTGCGCCCCCCAGGGGGAACCGACCGCAACCCGGTAGGCAACAATTACGGCTGGGGCTATACCGACGCCTCGGGCGGTTGGGTGCAGGAACAGGTGGACCTCAGCGCCTACGCCGGCCAGCGGGTGCAGGTGCGCTTCGAATACCTCACCGACGCGGCGGTCAACCGCTGGGGGTGGCTGTTGGACGACCTGGCCGTGCCCGAGGCCGGCTACGCCGAAGACTTCGAGACCGGCCTGGGCGACTGGCAGGCCGAAGGTTGGGCCCGGGCCACCAACCGCATCCCGCGGGCCTATCGGGCGGCGCTGATTTTGCAGGGCCGGGGCCAAACCCAGGTGCGTTACCTGCCCATAACGGAAGGCCTGCGGCTGCAGGCCGAGCTGCCTTTGGATGGGGAATGGCGCAGCGCCACCTTGGTGCTCATGGATGTGACCCGCTTCACCCGCTTCCCGGCCCGTTACCGCCTGGAAGTGCGCGCGCCCTGACCCCCCTTCCCTGGTGGAAAGGAAACCGCGGCGATGCACACGGATGCAGGATGAAGATGAAACCGCGGATAAACGCGGATAATGAGAAAACCACGGACGAGCTCGTATGGACACGGAAGAAAAACAGCGGTCAGCAGTCAGCGGTGAGCAGGGAGCGCGGTAGGGGCGCACGGCGGTGCGCCCAGCGCGGTGGGAGCGACCCGAGGATGAAACCGCGGAGGATGAAGCCGCGGATAAACGCGGATATACGCGGATACGATGAAAAAACACAGAAAAACGCGGATGAACACAGAAAAAAAGCGGGAAACGGTGGGGCGCACGGCAAGGCACCCAAACGCACGGCGGTGCGCCAGGGGGATGAAGCCGCGGATGAAAAGCAGCAGTCAGCGGTCAGCGGGGAGCAGGGCGCCTTTTGGAATGCGGCGAGCCGACGGCGCTTTCATGCGCCGCACCCCGATGCACGCGAGCCCTGGCCCCAGGGCTCTGGGAACCAAAGCGGCACGCGCGCCGGTTCAAAAAGCGCGACCCCGCCACCCACCAACCACAACCCACCAACCACCAACCACCAACTACCAACTACCAACTACCAACTACCAGCCTCTACCTTCCCGCCCCCGCCTTCCCCGCCCCGCCATGTGAGAGGAAATCGATGAAGCTTTGGCCTTTTGGTTTCCATTGCTCCTGGCCCCGCGAGCTGGCTTTGCTGCTGATGACGGCCGCGCTCTTTTGGGCCATGCAGGGCATCTTGGGCCCCCAGGCCCCCGGCTGGTCTGGCGTGTTTCGCCTGCAATTGGCCCCCACGCCCGAAGCCCTGGCCCAGGCCAAAGCCCTGTGGGGCGCGGACGGCGTGGCGCGTTATCGCCGCAGTTTGGGCCTCGACACCCTCTACGCCGCGGCCTACGCCGCGACCTTGAGCTGCGCGGCAGCCTTGCTGTGCCGCCGGCCCAAGGGGTGCGGGCCGCGCGGGCGCCGGTTCCTCATCGCGTTGCCGTGGCTGGCCGCCCTGGGCGATGGCCTCGAAAACGGCCTGCACGCCTGGCTGCTGCCTTTGGCCCAGCCGCCGGGGTGGGCCGTGGCGCTGGCCGCGCTGGCCGCGGGGCTCAAATGGGCCTTGCTGTTGGGCGTGACTTTCCCCGCGCTGGCAGTGTTGGGCCTGCGTCGGCTCCTTCAGCGATAGCCTTCGGCCCAGGCCCGCAGGTCGGTCACCTGGTTGGCAGGCACCAGGGGGTACAGGGGCACCTCTTGGGCCGCGGCGAACCACGCGGCGGCCTTCCCCTCCGTGTAACGCAGGGCCACCACCCGTTTTTGCGCATCGTAGGCGGCCACCAGCACGCCCACGCGCTGCAGCTGCGCCACCATCGGCTGCTTTTCCATCCAGAGCCGGGCCCGGGTCAGCAGCCAGGGGCCCTGACGCACCACGCTCAACCGCACCTCGTCGATGCGCACCACGGGCAAAGGTGTGCTGCCGGCCGGCAGCGCGGCCACCAACGCGGCCCGCACCGCGGCGCGCGGGCTCAGGGCCCGAGGCAGCGCCACCGCCAGGGGAAGTTCGTCCTCGGGGGGCACGAACATCAACCAGGGCTGGGTCACCGTGCGCCATACTTCCCCTTGGGGCCAGGTGGGGTCCAGCACTTCCAGCACTACCCGCACGCCCACCAAAGGGGCCTGAGATGGGTTGACTACCGCTAAGGTGCACACGCTGCCCTCCGCGGTGGCAAAGCACCATGGCCCCCGCAGCCGGGCGGGGTGGGGCGTGGGCGTGGCCAGCAGCCCCAAGGCCTGCCCCGCCTGGGGCACCAGCACCTGCGCGCCTACGGGCAGGGCCTGCGGGTTGAGCTGCGGGTTGGCCTTTTGCAAAGCCTCGACGCTCACGCCATAACGCAGTGCGATGCCCGAGAAGGTGTCGCCGGATTGCACGATATGGACGATGGGCGTGGGCGTTGGGGCCTGGGGGCTGGCCGCAGGAAAGGTGACCGTGGGCATGGGGCGCGTGGGCGTGGGCGAATGATAGGGCCGGGGCGTGGGCCAGGGGGTGGGCGACGGGGTGGCCGTCGCGGCCGCGGTCGGCCCGCCGCGGCAGCCGGTTCCCCCCAGAACCAGCAGCAGCGCAGCCAGCAGCCCCAGCCGCCTAAGGCGCGACCTGGTCCCACCAAAAGACGAAGGCGGCGGCCAAATCGGCATCGTGCACCACCAGCACATTCTCGTCGTTGCGCACATCGGCCGAGCGGGTGAAGTTGTAGGAACCCAGCACCACGGTCTGGCCGTCGAGCACCAGCACCTTGTGGTGCAGCAGGCCGGGGAGGGGGTCGGGTTCCACGGCCAGGCCCGCGGCTTTGAAGCGGGGGTAATCGTGCCCGGCCGCGTCCAGCTGCTCGGCCTCGAACCAGCCCCGCACCTGCACCCCGCGGCGGGCCAGCGCCAGCACCTCGTCGGTCAGGGGGTCCGCGGTCCAGATATAAGCCCAGATGAACAGGCGGCTTTGGGTGCTGCGCAGCAAAGCCACCAGGCGCTTTTGCGGGTGGTCGTCGGGTGCGAAGTACACCTCTAAGGGCACGCCGTCGACGGTGAGCCGGGGGTAGGGGGTGTCGGCCTGCGAGCGCGGGCCAAAACGCCCCTCGTCGAACATTTCGGCGAACTCCCGGGCGTAATCTGCGGCCAAACGGGTGGAACGCACCCGAATCAGGTTGTTGGCATTGCGATACGCGCCGTTGAGGGTGAAATTCATGGAGCCGGTCCACACCTCGGCATCGTCGATGACCACGAACTTGTGGTGCATCAGCCCCGGGCCGTCGTCGACCACCACGGGCACCCCCGCGGCCTGCAAGGCCTGCACCTCGGGGGTGATGTGCTGCTCGTCGACCACCAGGCGCACCTGGACGCCTCGGCGATGGGCTGCCAGCAGCGCATCGCGCAGGGACCACAGGTTCAGGTCATAAGCCGCCATCCAAATGCGCTGTTGGGCGCTGTTCAGAGCCCGGGCCAGGGCTGCGTCGGGGCCGCCCTGGTGCAGCCGGGCCGTGGGCAGGTCGGGCCGGGTGAAGTAAATCTCCCAGCCGCGGCCGCGAAAGGCCAGCACGGGTTGGCCCGGCTCCCGGGGCAGGGGCGTGAGCCACGACGCCGCGACCGTGGCCGGCGCGGGCGTAGCGACCGGGACTGCGGGCTCGGTGAGCCCCCGCCAGCCATACCACACGGCCAGCAGCAGGGCCACCAACGCGGCCAAAAGGCGCGTCGTGCGTCCTCGCGGTGCGGTGTTCATGCCGGGTTCGGCCTCGTTTGAGGGGCGGTGAGATACACCAGCAGGGCTTCCAGGGCTTCTTCCAGGGTGATTTCATGCCGCCGAAAGCGGGCTTCCAGCGCGTAGAGCTGCCGATACAGCGCCCGCAGCGCGTCGAGGGAAAAGCGCGCCGCCTGCCGGGCGTAGCGGCCATGGGCAAAAGGCGGCACGCGCCAGGTGGCCAGCACCGCGGCCAGGTCCGCGCCGCGAGCCTGGGCATCGCGCACGGCCAGCAGCAGGCGAAAGTGGCGCAGCACCAAATTCCACACCCGGGCCGCGTCGTCGTGTTCCAGCAGCCGCTGCAAATAGCGCCATGCGGCCTGGGTTTGCCCCGCGCCCACCAGGTCCAGCCACTCGAACACATTGGGCGCCCAATCGCCCTGCACCAGCGCGGTCACATCCTCGGGGGTGATGGCGCGTTCGCCGGCATAGAGGGCCAGCTTGCGCACCTCTTGCAGCGCGCGCAGGGTATCGGTGCCCACCATGGCGGCCAAGGCCTGCGCGGCCTGGGGGGTGAAACGCGCGCCCTCGTCGCGGGCGGCCTGGAACAACCACTGCACCATGCCGTGCACATCGCGCGGCGCGGGCAGGGCCTTGACATACACCCGTTCGGGTCCCTGCTGCCGGGCCCAGGCCAGCAGCCAGTGCGCGGGCCGGTTGCGGCGTCCTTCGTCCAGGCGCTGGCCAATGTCCAGCACCAGTGCGGTGCTGGCGGGTACTTCCTCCAAAATGCGCAGGAAGCGGCTCCGGCTGGCCGCGTCCCTGGCCCAGGCCAGGGGTTCCACCGCGTGCACCAGCCGGCGGGCCACGAAAAGGGGCGCGGCCAGCACCGCGGTGCGCAGGTCGTCCAGGCTGTGGGTGTCGGGGCTCAGGCGCTGGTAATTCAGCTCGGCCCAGGCGGCCCCGCTGCGCTCGGCCAGGCGCTGCCGCACCCGCGCCAGATACAACCCCCGGCGGGCGTGGTCGTCGCCGTAGAAAATGTAAACCTTGGGAACCGGTCGCGCGGCGCTCATGGCGTGGTGGGGGGAACCCGACGGGTGGTCACCCGGTGGGCGGGGAAACGGCCCCGCCGCGCGGCTTCCACGGCCACGATTTCCACATCGTCCACGCGCGGGTCCGTGGTCACTTCCCGCTGCAGCCAAAAGCCCAACGGCCGACCGAAAATCAGCGCCAACATGCTCAAAAACACCACCAGGGGGAACCGCTCCCAGCGCTCGCGCCAGCGCCGGGTGCCGGCGAAGCCCACCAGCCCGGCCGCGGCCGCCAGGCTGCCCAGGGCCAGGTAGTTGGTGCCGCAACCGGGGTGCAGCGCCAGGTGGTGTTCCCCCTGCTGCAGGCGGGTGAGGGCCTCGGCCACGGCTTGCTCCACGGCTTCGGTGGGCACTGCGCCCAAAATCCAAAAGCCGGCCGGGTCCGAATGCCCGGCCAACGCCTGCTGGGGGAACCGTTTGGCCAACAGGTGCAGGGTGGCGTGCTCCAGCGCATGATGCTGCCGGGTGCGCGCCAGCGCGGGGAACCAACGCAAAATCGTATCCAACCAGGCCATGAGGGTGTGCTCCTGCCGGTGGCGGGGAATGTTGGGGGCCATCGGCCAGAGCCATTATACCGCACCCCTGCGGCGTTGCCGGGTACAATACGGCCATGCCGTGGAACTGGCATCGTCTCGCCCCCTGGCTGTTGCTCGGGCTGCTGGCCGGTGCGCTGTATGCGGCCCACCGTTGGGCCCAGGCTGCGCCTTACGCTGCTGCACAGCAGCGCGCCGCGCGCGCCTGGCGCGAGGCGCGCTTCGCCGCGGCCGGCGCGTGGCTGGCAGCCCAGGACGCCGACGCGGCCGCGGACCCGGCCGCGACCTACCGCTACGCGCTGGCCCTGGCCCGCAGCGGGCAATGGGACCGGGCCCTCGCGGCGTGGGAGGCCCTCTTCGGCCCCGCGCTGGACCGCGCGGGCCTGGCCTTCACCCTGCCGGGCTATGCCGCCACACCCGACCCCACGGCCGCGGCCCTGTGGGCCCGCTATGCCCGCGCCGCGGACCAGGCCCACGCCTGGCCCCGGGCCACCGCGGCCTGGCGCGCGGCAGTGCAAACCGCGCCCCAGCCCCCGGCAGCCTACCGCTACGAATACGCGCTGCACCTGGCCGCGGCCGCCTTCCCCGCGCCCGAGGCGCGCGCCTTGCTCACCGAACTGGCCCAGGACGCATCCCCCCGGGCCCGGGCCGCACAGCGGGTGGCCCAGGCCCTGGCCGAAGCCACCCTGGCCGACGACCCGGCGTACGCCCGCACTTTCGTGGGCCGCGCCCTGGCCGCCGCAGGCCGTTGGGACCTGGCCACCTGGTCCTGGGCCCTGGCCGTGCGCCACAACCCGGCCTACCCCCCGGCGTGGGCCTATTTTGGGGAAGGGGCCCTGCGCCTGGGGTGGCCCCAAAGGGCCGCGGGCGCGCTGTGGGTGGCGCGACGCCTGGCCCCCCACGACCCCCTGCCCATGCTGCTCCTTTCCCGTTGGGCCCAGGGGCAAAACCGGCCCTTCACCGCGCTGGCCTGGGCCCGCCGGGCCTGGGCCCTGGAACCCGACAACCCCGCGCTGGCCGCTAACCTGGCCGCCGCGCTCACGCAAGCCCTGCCCGGCCAGGTGGAACCGGCCCTGGCGCTGTTGCGTTACCCGGTGCGGATTCACCCCCAGGACCCCCGGGCGCGGCTCACCCTGGCCCGCCTGGCCCTCCAGTGGGGCCTGGCGGAACCCGTCGCGCTGCCCGCGCTGCGCGCGGTGCTGGCCCAACACCCGCAGCACCCCACCGCGCTGGCCCTCATGGGGTATGCTTACTTGCAGCAAGGCGACATGACCCTGGCCCGCCGGTTCCTCGACCGCGCCCTGGCCCAGGACCCCACCCTGGCCGAGGCGCACCTCTACCTGGGCTGGCTGGCCGCGCAGGCGGGGCGCACCGGCGAGGCCCGCGACCACCTGCGGCAGGCCCTGCAATGGGCGCCGTCCGGCGACCCCGTGGCTGTGCTGGCCCGGCGCTCTTTGCAGCGGTTGGAACCCGCATCCGCGACGCCTCAAGCCCCTCCTGAGCCGTGATTGTGCTTCCAGCGGGGGCCCAGCCAGCCAAATACCAGATACAGAAAGCGGGGCAACAATTCGTCGGCCGCGGGGCTGGGCCGAAATTGGTCCAGCAGGGCCTGAAAGCCGGCTTCCCCCAAATGCGCCACATACAAATCCCGGTAGCGCAGCAGGCGGTCTAAGTTGCGCTGCTGGTCCAGCTCGGGGTGGAACTGGGTGGCCCAAATGGGCGCGCCCGGGATGCGCAGCGCCTGATAGGGCGAACGCTCGGAGCGGGCCAGCAGCACGGCCTTGGCGAAAGGAAAGCGGGTCACATGTTCCTTGTGCCCCAGTTGGGCCCAAAAGCGGGGCGGTAGCTGGCCGAAGAGGTCATCCGCACGGCCCTCCCGGGTCAGGGTGATGGGGAAGGTGCCGATTTCGGCCCGGTGCACATCCCGCTCCACCGTGCCGCCCAAGGCCACGGCCAGCATCTGAAAGCCAAAGCACGAGGCGAACATGGGCTTGCCCGCGGCCACGACTTCCAGCAGAAAATCCAGCGTGGCCGCCAGGTGCGGGCAACTGCCGTCGGAGAGGTTGTATTCGCCGCTGCCGCCCACGAACAGGCCGTCGAAGGCTTGCCACATGGCCCTGGGCGGCGGCCCCTGCAGCAGGTCGTGGGTGACCACCGCGTCGTCGGGCAGGCCGGCAGCCACCACGAAAGCCTGCCGCTCTTCTTCGCGCACCGGGTCGTTGGGGTTGCGAGCCTGCAAAAGCAAAAACCGGGGGGCCGAAGCCATGGTCATGTCCTCCTGACGGGGCTATGGGGCGGAACGCCAGCGCAGCAGCACCTGCACCGTGCGCTCGGGGTGCTGGTCCAGCAGGCGATAGGCCTCCTCGGCCTGGGCCGCGGGCAGGCGGTGGGTCACCAGATGCCGGGCCGGGCGCAGGCGTTGGGCTTCCCGCTCGGCCACGGCCCAGCGCCGCTGCGGGTTCCACAAGCCCCCCAAACCCGGGGCCAAAGTGGTCACCTGGCTGCTCACCAGCTGCAGCCGGGCCCGGTGGAACCGCCCGCCCAGGTCTAAGGTCACCGGCTTGGCACCGTACCACGAGCCCACCACGATGCGCGCGCCAAAGCCGGCTACCTCGATGGCCGTTTGCAGGGCCTGGGGCGCGCCCGAGACTTCCAACACCACATCCGCGCCGGGGTAACGGGGATGCGGCGCTTTGTGCGCCCGCAAAGCCTCGAGTTCCTCGGCGGAAACCGGCGGCGGCACGGCCTGCTGCGCGCCCCAGGCCAGGGCCAGCGCGCGGCGCTGGGCGTAGCGGTCCACCACCGTGAGGGAACCCAACGGCATGGCCGCCAGCACACCCGTGGTCAGCAAACCCACCACGCCCTGACCCAGCACGATGACATGCTCGCCAATGCGGGGCGCAGCGTCCAAGGCAAAAGTGACCGCGGTTTCCAAGTTGGGCAGAAAGAGGGCGTCTTCGGGCGTCAGGCCCGGGAGCAGGGGGCGCACCTGGTCCACGGCCGCGGTGTAACAACTGGCATGGGGCTGGAACGCGAACACCCAACGGCCGACCCACTCTTCGGCCACCTCGGGCCCCACGGCCACCACCCGGCCCACGGTGCTGTAGCCATAGGCTACGGGGTAGGCGAAGCGCCCCTGCAGCGCGGGCAGCGCGTCGTCCAGGGGAACTTCGGGCGGCCATTGGCCGCGGTAGAGCAGCATTTCGGTGCCCGGGCTGGGCGCGCTCCAGTGCACCTGCACCTGCACCTGGCCCGGCCCCGGTGAGGGGCACGGCTCGGTGCGCCAGGCCAGGCGCCGCGGCCCGGCAAAGAGCAACACCCGGCGTTCGCGCAAAGCGCTCATGGGGCGCCTCCGTGCACCGGCTCGGGGGCAGTGGCCTTGGGCCAGGCCAAACGGCCCCACACCACCCAGTCCCGCCCATAGGCCTGCCATTGGGGGCGCGCCACCCGGGGGAACGCAGCCAGGTCCGACGGCGGGTTGGGCTGGGGCGCGACGGGTTGGGCCAGCACGGGCACGCCGCCCACCAAAAAGGGCGCAATGGTCACCAGCAGCCAGTCGCCCAACCGCTGGCGCAGGAACGCGGTCAGCACGCGCGCGCCGCCTTCCACCATCAGGCTGACGATGCCCTGTTGTCGCAGCGCGGCCAGCGCGGCCGGCAGGTCCACGCCGTTGGGCCCGGGCGGAACCCGCAGCACTTGCGCGCCCTGGGCCTGCAGGGCCGCGGCCCGCTGCGCATCGGCCTGCTGTGTGGTGACGATGACGACGCCCCGGGGATGTTGCAGCACCCGCGCGGTGGGCGGCGTGCGCAGCCGGCTGTCGAGCACCACGGGCTTAGGGTGCGGGCCGCCCACCCGCCGCGCGGTCAGCTTGGGGTCATCGGCCAGCACCGTGCCCACGCCCACCAGAATGGCATCGTGCGCGGCGCGCAGGCGGTGTGTCAGGTGTTTGGTCTCCGGCCCGCTGATGACCAGCCGGGCATCCGCGCGCACCGCGATGCTACCGTCGAGGGTTTGGGCATAGGTAAGGGTGATGGCCGGCCGGGTGGGCCTCGCCAGCGCGGGGAACGACGCGTGCAGAATTTCCACCGGATCGGGCATGGTCACCATGAACGCCTCCCCAGGGGTCGGGATGGGCCAAGTATAGACGCGAGGCGCGTCGCGCGTCAACAGCCGCCAGCCGCCAGCCACCGAGGACGCCGCTCCCCATCGCCGTCCTCCCCGCGTTGGTGTGGGATATGACCCCGTGGCTTGACCTCGCCCGCCGGGCTTTCTACAATGAAAGCAGCCCGGGTTGGAGGCACCTGTCATGTCCTCGGTGGAACCGTCGTTGGACGCGCGCGCGGTGCAGCAATGGGTGGGCCCCAACGCGTTCAAACGGGGGCAGTGGTATCAGCGCCAGGGGCGGGTGCTGCACCCCCGGCGGGAGGGCTGGCGCCTCAAAGCCTGGTGCCAGGGCCAGGCGCGTGAGCCTTACCGGGTGGAAGTGCGCCTGACGCCCGCGGGCATCGGCGAGGCCTGGTGCACCTGCCCCGCAGGCCGAGATGGGCGCTGCAAGCATGTGGCCGCGGTGCTGCTGCACTGGCTGGCCCACCCCGGGCAGTTCCGGCCGGCGTCGGTTTACCGGCAAAGCCTGGCCCGCTGGCCCCGGGAGCATTTGCTGCGCCTGGTGCGGGCCATGCTGGCGCGGCATCCCGATTTAGAGGACCTGCTTCCCCTGTACGCGCCGCCCAGCGCGCGTCCTCCCCAAGGGCCTTCCTCCCGAGGCGCAGGCGACGATGGGTAGGCCGCGACTTCCTCTTATATGGTCGCGGGTCATGGACAAGGTTGTGGATTGTTGATATACTATTGCCAGGTTCACCCGCATTTCGGCGCGCGGCGAGGCACGACCATGAACGAAATCGGTTTGCGCACTTATCTGCAACAAATTGTAGAAATGGTGCAGGACGAGCGCTACGAAGAGGCGATTCTGCACGCCCGGCACATCCTGCGCCATTACCCCAAATATCTGCCTGTCTATCGGGTGCTGGGGGAAATCTACCTCAGCAACCGGCGTTTTCCCGAGGCCGCGGACCTCTTCCAACGGGTGCTGTCGGCTGTGCCCGACGATTTTTTGGCCCATTTCGGCATGGCCACCATCCGCGAAGAAGAGGGCAACCTGGACGCGGCCATCTGGCACATGGAGCGCGCGTTCGAGGCCCAGCCCACCCATGTCGCCATCCAGGAGGAACTGCGCCGCCTGTATCGGGAGCGGGATGGCGTTGCCCCGCCGCGTATTCGTTTCACCCGGGTGGCTCTGGCGCGCGTCTATCTGCAAAGTGGACTGTACAACCAAAGCATCATCGAATTGCAGGCCGTGCTGCAGCAAGACCCGCGCCGCCTGGACGCCCAGGCCCTGCTGGCCCAGGCGTACTTCGAGGCCCAGCAATGGGCGCGAGCCATCGACACAGCCCAGCGCCTGCTGCAAAAACTGCCCTACTGTCTGCAGGCCAACCGCATCATGGCCGCCATCCTGCGGCGTCAGGGCCGGGAGGAAGAAGCCCAGCAATACTGGTCCCGGGTGTTGGAGCTGGACCCCTACGAGGCCTTCGTCGGCAACGAATTCCCCACCGCGGAGCAGGTTCCGGCCGAAAAGGTGCGCATCCCGCGGCTGGAGATGGAGTTCACCAGCGACTTAGATGCCCTGCCCGCGCCCGACGAGGCCGAAATGCCCATGCTGGAGGAACTGGAAGCCGTGGCCCGGCAAACGGGCCTGCTGGACGAGGAAGAGGACACCGGCCCACCCGAGGACGAAATTTTCGCCCTCAGCGAGGCGGTAGAAACGGCCGAGGCCGAGGAAACATCGGCCGAGAGTGGCCCTTATGTTCCTCCCGAGCAGGCCGAGGAGCTCATCCCCGAGTGGATGCAGAAGAGCGGCTGGGCGCCGCGCGACCCGTCCGTTCCCTTAGACGCCGCAGCAGCCCAGGCCCCGGTCGGGGATGAGGCCGAGGAGGAAGAAGAAGCCGAGCTGGTCGAGGGCGAAATTCCCGAGTGGCTGCAAGCCCTGCGCGCCCAGCAAGCCGCGGCCGAAGCGGAAACCGCGGCCGAGCCTGCGGCAGAAGCCGAAGAGGGGCCCGCGGGGACCGCGGATTGGCTTCCCGAGGGCGACGCAGAGAGCGCGTTAGAAGACCTGGCCACCTGGCTGGAAAGCACGCCGATGGAAGAAGCCGCCGCGCCCGTGGAAGAAACCGGGCTCCCCGATTGGCTCGCGGCCGCGGTCGAAGAAGCCGAACCCGAACCCCGTAGGGGCGAAGCGCTGCCTCGCCCAGAAGCCGAGGCCGAACCCGCGGAAGCCGGCGAATTGCCCGAGTGGCTGGCCGAAGCCGCGGCCGAAGCCCAGTCCGAACCCACGGCCGAACCCGAACCCCGTAGGGGCGAGGCGCTGCCTCGCCCAGAAGCCGAAGCCGAACCTGCGGCCGAGGCAGAAATCCCCCTGGAAGCCCTAAGCGACGAAGAGGCGGCCTTGGCCTGGCTGGAGCAGCTGGCCGCCCGCCAGGGTGCCAAGACCGAGGAGCTGCTGACCTTCCGCGAAGCCGCGGAAGAGCCCACCAAGGCCGAAGCCGGTAGGGGCGAAGCGCCGCTTCGCCCGGAGGCCGAAGCCGCGGCAGCCGGCGAACTCCCCGAGTGGCTGGCTGAAGCCGCGGCTGAAGCCCAGTCCGAACCCACGGCCGAAGCCGAAGCCGGTAGGGGCGAGGCGCTGCCTCGCCCAGAGGCCGAAGCCGAAGCCGCGGCCGCTGGCGAATTGCCCGACTGGCTGGCCGAAGCCGCGGCCGAAGCCCAACCCGAACCCACGGCCGAACCCGAACCCGGTAGGGGCGAGGCGCTGCCTCGCCCAGAAGCCGAGGCCGAAGCCGAACCTGCGGCTGAGGCAGAAATCCCCCTGGAAGCCCTGAGCGATGAAGATGCGGCCTTAGCCTGGCTGGAGCAGCTGGCCGCGCGGCAGGGGGCCAAAACCGAAGAACTGCTGACTTTCCGCGAAGCCGCGGAAGAGCCCACCGCGGCCGAAGCACCGCCCGGCCCCGAAGCCGAACCCGAACCCGGTAGGGGCGAGGCGCTGCCTCGCCCAGAGGCCGAAGCCGAAGCCGTGGAAGCCGGCGAATTGCCCGACTGGCTGGCCGAAGCCGCGGCCGAAGCCCGACCCGAACCCACGGCCGAACCCGAACCTGGTAGGGGCGAAGCGCTGCCTCGCCCAGAGGCCGAAGCCGAAGCCGCGGCAGCCGGTGAACTCCCCGAGTGGCTGGCCGAAGCCGCGGCCGAAGCCCAGTCCGAACCCACGGCCGAACCCGAACCCGGTAGGGGCGAAGCGCTGCCTCGCCCAGAAGCCGAGGCTGAAGTCGCGGCCGAGGCAGAAATCCCCCTGGAAGCCCTGAGCGACGAAGATGCGGCCCTGGCCTGGCTGGAGCAGCTGGCCGCCCGCCAGGGTGCCAAGACCGAAGAACTGCTGACCTTCCGCGAAGCCGCGGAAGAAGCCGCCGCGGCCGAAGGCCGGGCAGAAGCGCCGCCCGGTAGGGGCGAGGCGTTGCCTCGCCCGGAGGCCGAGGCCGAAGCCGCGGCCGAGGCGGAAATCCCCCTGGAAGCCCTGAGCGACGAAGATGCGGCCTTGGCCTGGCTGGAACAGCTGGCCGCGCGGCAAGGGGCCAAGACCGAAGAACTGCTGACCTTCCGCGAAGCCGCGGAAGAACCCACCGCGGCCGAAGCACCGCCCGGCCCCGAAGCCGAACCCGAACCCCGTAGGGGCGAGGCGTTGCCTCGCCCGGAGACCGAGGCCGAAGCCGCGGCCGCCGGCGAATTGCCCGAGTGGCTGGCCGAAGCCGCAGCCGAGGCCGCACCCGCCGGGGCCGAGGCCGAACCCACGGCCGGTAGGGGCGAGGCGTTGCCTCGCCCAGAAGCCGAAGCCGAACCCGCGGAAGCCGGCGAATTCCCCGACTGGCTGGCCGAAGCCGCGGCCGAGGCCCAACCCGAACCCACGGCCGAACCCGAACCCGGTAGGGGCGAAGCGCTGCCTCGCCCCGAGGCCGAAGCCGAGCCCGCGGCCGAGGCGGAAATCCCCCTGGAAGCCCTGAGCGACGAAGAGGCGGCCTTGGCCTGGCTGGAGCAGCTGGCCGCGCGGCAGGGGGCCAAGACCGAAGAACTGCTGACCTTCCGCGAAGCCGCGGAAGAGCCCGCCGAGGCCGAACCCGGTAGGGGCGAAGCGCCGCTTCGCCCGGAGGCCGAAGCCGCGGAGGCCGCGGAACTCCCCGACTGGCTGGCCGAAGCCGCGGCCGAGACCCAACCCGAACCCACGGCCGAACCCGAACCCGGTAGGGACGAAGCGCTGCCTCGCCCAGAGGCCGCGGCCGAAGCCGCGGAGGCCGCGGAACTCCCCGACTGGCTGGCCGAAGCCGCGGCCGAGACCCAACCCGAACCCACGGCCGAGGCCGAACCCGGTAGGGGCGAAGCGCTGCCTCGCCCAGAGGCTGAGGCCGAAGCCGCGGCCGAGGCGGAAATCCCGCTGGAAGCCCTGAGCGACGAAGAGGCGGCCTTGGCCTGGCTGGAGCAGCTGGCCGCGCGGCAGGGCGCCAAGACCGAGGAGCTGCTGACCTTCCGCGAAGCCGCGGAAGAGCCCGCCGAGGCCGAAGGCCGGGCAGAAGCGCCGCCCGGTAGGGGCGAGGCGTTGCCTCGCCCGGAGGCCGAGGCCGAACCCGCGGAGGCCGCGGAACTCCCCGACTGGCTGGCCGAAGCCGCGGCCGAAGCCCAGTCCGAACCCACGGCCGAAGCCGAAGCCGGTAGGGGCGAGGCGTTGCCTCGCCCAGAGGCCGAAGCCGAAGCCGCGGCCGAGGCAGAAATCCCCCTGGAGGCCCTGAGCGACGAAGAGGCGGCCTTGGCCTGGCTGGAGCAGCTGGCCGCGCGGCAGGGCGCCAAGACCGAGGAGCTGCTGACCTTCCGCGAAGCCGCGGAAGAAGCCGCCGCGGCCGAAGCGCCGCCCGGCCCCGAAGCCGAACCCGAACCCCGTAGGGGCGAGGCGTTGCCTCGCCCGGAAGCCGAAGCCGAGCCCGCGGCCGCTGGCGAATTGCCCGAATGGCTGGCCGAAGCCGCGGCCGAGGCTGAACCCGCCGGGGCCGAAGCCGAACCCGGTAGGGGCGAAGCGTTGCCTCGCCCGGAGGCCGAGGCCGAAGCCGTGGAAGCCGGCGAACTCCCCGAGTGGCTGGCCGAAGCCGCGGCCGAAGCCCAACCCGAGCCCACGGCTGAACCCGAACCCGGTAGGGGCGAAGCGCTGCCTCGCCCGGAGGCCGCGGCCGAAGCCGCGGAGGCCGCGGAACTCCCCGACTGGCTGGCCGAAGCCGCGGCCGAGACCCGACCCGAACCCACGGCCGAACCCGAACCCGGTAGGGGCGAGGCGCTGCCTCGCCCAGAGGCCGAAGCCGAAGCCGCGGCCGAGGCAGAAATTCCCCTGGAAGCCCTGAGCGATGAAGAGGCGGCCTTGGCCTGGCTGGAACAGCTGGCCGCGCGGCAGGGGGCCAAGACCGAGGAGCTGCTAACCTTCCGCGAAGCCGCGGAAGCGCCCGCCGCGGCCGAAACCCAACCCGAACCCACGGCCGAAGCCGAACCCGGTAGGGACGAAGCGCTGCCTCGCCCAGAGGCCGAGGCCGAAGCCTCGGAGGCCGCGGAACTCCCCGAGTGGCTGGCCGAAGCCCAGTCCGAACCCACGGCCGAACCCGAACCCGAACCCGAACCCGGTAGGGGCGAGGCGCTACCTCGTCCAGAAGCCGAGGCCGAAGCCGCGGCAGCCGGCGAATTGCCCGACTGGCTGGCCGAAGCCGCGGCCGAGGCCCAACCCGAACCCGGCAAGACCGAAGCGCCGCCCGGCCCCGAGGCCGAGGAAGACATGGCACCGCCCTCCCCCGAGGCGCTGGAAGACGCCATCGCCAACCTGGCCTGGATGGAGGCCCAACCCCGCGGAGCCGGGTCGCGAAAGCGCCCTCAGGTGGAGGAAGAACCCCCCGAGTGGCTGCTCCCACCGCAGGAGTGGGCCACCACCGGCGAAGCACCGGCCCCCACGACCGAAGCCGAAGCCCCGGCCCAGGCGCGCGAAACCCACCCCTTGGGGCAAGAAGCCTTGGAGTGGGTCCAGGAGGTCACCGAAAGCGACGAAGAGGAAGCCGTGGACATCACCCCACCGGCGTGGGTGCCCACGCAACAACACATCCCGCCGCCGGAAACCATGCCCCTCAAGCCCTTGCCGGTGGAGGCCGACCCCTACTTAGAGGACCTGCGCCGCGCCCGGGAGGCCATCGCCCGTTACGAGCTGGAAACCGGTCTGCGTTACTACCGCCGCTTGGTGCGTCGGCGCAAATACCTCACCGAGGTCATCGAGGACCTGCTGCAGGCCCAGTACTACTACCCCATGAGCGTGGAGCTGCTGCAACTCCTGGGCGACGCGTTTGCCAAAGCCGGACGGCTGCAAGACGCCTTGGACACCTACATGAAGGCCGAAGAGTTGCTTCGCTGAGCCAACCCGGGTACAATCCAAGGGCCCCCAACGGGGCCCCATTTCTTTTTCAGGAGGCGTTTTCATGGAGCGCACTTTCGTCATGGTCAAACCCGACGGCGTGCAACGGGGCCTGATTGGCGAAGTCATTCGCCGGCTCGAAAACCGCGGCCTGCGCCTGGTGGCGGCCAAGTTCATGCGGGTCTCCCGCGAATTGGCCGAACAACACTACGCGGTGCACAAAGGAAAGCCCTTCTACGAGGGCCTCATCGCCTACATCACTTCGGGGCCGGTGATGGCCATGGTATGGGAAGGCCCCAACGCCATCGCCGCGGTGCGGCAGACCATGGGCGCCACCCGGCCCACCGAGGCCGCGCCCGGCACCATTCGCCACGACTTTGGCCTGCAAATCGGGCGCAACCTCACCCACGCGTCCGACGGCCCCGAAACCGCGGCCTTCGAAATCGGGCTGTGGTTCCGCCCCGAAGAATTGGTCGAGTGGCAGCGAGACCTGGACCGCTGGATTTTCGAGGAATGACCCGCGTGGCCCCCGCTTTTGGGGGCCGTGGGTTTTCAGGGGAACTGGCGTCCGCGACGCGTGCCTTCCTGCACCCCTGCCCGTCGGTATAATCAAAGTAGCCTTGACCGGAGGGAAACGATGGACATCGGCCTGCCCAAAGAGCGTCGCCCCTGCGAATATCGGGTGGCTCTGACCCCGGCCGCGGTGCACGAGCTCACCCGACGGGGGCATCGGGTGTATGTGGAACACCAGGCCGGCGCGGGCTCGGGCTTTCGGGACGCCGACTACGAAGCCGCGGGCGCGACCATCGTCTATTCCGCGGAAGAAGCCTACCAGCGCGGGGAACTGGTGGTCAAAGTCACCCGGCCGCTGCAAGAGGAGCTGGAACGCTTGCACGAGGGCCAGGTTCTCATGGCCTTTTTGCACCTGGCCTCGGCCCACCCCAACAAAGTGCGCACACTGCTGGAAAACCGGGTCACGGCCATCGCCCTGGAAACCATTCAGGAAGACGACGGCTACAAACCCCTGCTGCACCCCATTGCCAAACTGGCCGGGCGTTTCGCGCCCACCATCGCCGGTTCCCTGTTGCGGAACGACGCCGGCGGCAAAGGCATTTTGCTGGGCGGCGTGCCCGGCGTGCCCCCCGCCGAGGTGGTCATCATTGGCGTGGGCTCCGTGGGCAGCGAGGCCGCGCTGGCCTTCGCCGCCTTAGGGGCCTCGGTGTATGCCCTGGATGTGCGGCCCCAGGCCCTGGAAGCCGTGGACCGTTGGTCCCACGGTCGGGTGGTGACCCTGCTGGCCACCGCGCACAATGTGCGTAAGGTGCTTTCCTTCGCCGATGTGCTGGTGCTGGCCGTCAACCAGCCCGGCTACCGCGCGCCTGTCATCGTCACCCGGGAGCTGCTGCGCACCATGCGCCCCCGCTCGGTGCTGATGGATTTTTCCATCGACCAGGGCGGCGCGGCCGAAACCAGCCGGCCCACCCAACACGACCACCCTACCTTCGTCGAAGAGGGTGTCATCCACTACTGCGTGCCCAATGTTACGGGCGTGCTGGGCCGCACCGCCACGCACACCATCAGCAACGCGCTGCTGCCCTGGGTGCAAGCCATCGCCGACCGGGGCCTGGACGCGGCCCTGCGGGACTTCCCCGCCCTGGCCCGGGGCGTGCAAACCCGGGATGGACGCATCGTACACCCGGCCCTGTACCAGGTTTGGGCCAGCCACGGGGAGGCGTGACATGGCCTACTGGGAGCGCATCTACCACCAACGCATGACCACCGCGGAAGACGCGGTGCAACGCATTCGCTCGGGCCAGCGGGTGTTCCTCACGGGGAACTGTTCGGTGCCCCAAACCGTGCTCAAGGCCCTGGTGCAGCGGGCCCGGGCCGGGGAAATCGACAATGTGGAAATCGTCCAGGTGCTCACCGTGGGCGACGCGGAATATGTGAGCCCCGACCTGGAAGGCCGGCTGCGGGTGAACACCCTGTTCATCAGCGCCAATGTGCGCCAGGCCGTGCACGAGGGCCGGGCCGATTTCACGCCCGTGTTCCTCAGCGAAGTGCCGGGCCTGTTCCGCCAGGAACTGCCCTTAGATGTGGCCCTCATCCATGTCTCGCCCCCCGACGAACACGGCTTTTGCTCCTTTGGGGTGGAAGTGGGCATCACCAAACCCGCGGCCGAGGCCGCCCGGGTGGTCATCGCCGAGGTCAACGATCGTATGCCCCGCACCTTGGGCGATTCCTTCATCCATGTGTCCAAAATCGACGCCTTCGTGCCCGTTTCCTACAACCTGCCCGAGTTGCCCCAGGGCCAGCCCGGCGAGGTGCAAATGCGCATCGCGCAGCACATTGCGGAACTCATCCCCGATGGCGCGACCCTGCAGCTGGGCATCGGCGGCATCCCCGACGCGGTGCTCTATTACCTCAAAGACAAACGCGACTTGGGCATCCACACCGAGCTCTTCTCCGACGGCGTGGTGGAGCTGGTGGAGCAAGGCGTCATCACCAACGAGCGCAAAACCCTGCACCGGGGCAAAATCATCGTCGGCTTTGTGTTGGGCTCCCAGCGTCTGTACGACTTCGTGGACAACAACGCCATGGTGGAATTCCACCCCACCGATTATGTCAACGACCCCTTCGTCATCGCCCAAAACGACAACATGGTGGCCATCAATTCGGCCATCGAGGTGGACCTGACGGGGCAGGTGTGCGCGGATTCCATTGGGCCCAAATTCTACAGCGGCGTGGGCGGCCAGGTGGATTTCATCCGCGGCGCGGCCCGCAGCAAAGGCGGCAAGCCCATCATCGCCCTGCCCTCCACAGCCAAAGGGGGAACCATCTCGCGCATCGTGGCCACCCTGAAGCCGGGCGCGGGGGTGACCACCACCCGCAACGATGTGCACTATGTGGTCACCGAATACGGCGTGGCCTATTTGCACGGCAAGACCATCCGCCAGCGGGCCGAGGCCCTCATCGCCATCGCCCACCCCGATTTTCGGGCCGACCTGCGGCGCGAGGCCAAAAAGCTGGGCTTTCTGTGAAGGCCGCGGGCGGGCCTACACCGGCGGCAGGTGCAGCAGGCCCAGCGCGTTCAGCAGCGAAACCACCACCCGAGCCGTAGCGCCCCAAATGGGCGCCTGGGGCCAGTGAAAGTAGTAGGTGGGTACCAACACACCGTGCACCCGCCGCCAGCGGCGTTCCAAATGCCGCGGGTCGGCCAGCCAGGCCAGGGGCACGGTGAAGGTCCAGGCCACTTCCGCGGGCTGCAAGCGCAAGGGCCGGGGCCAGTCGCGCACCTGGCCCACCCACGGTTCCACCCAATAGTTGCTGGCCGTGCGGTGGCGGGGCAAGGGCAGCCACAGCTCAATGGCCGTGGGGGGGAGGCCCACCTCTTCGTGGGTTTCCCGCAAAGCCGTGGTCGGCGCGTCGGGGTCCGAGGGCTCGCGCCGGCCGCCGGGGAAGGAGACCTGTCCGCTGTGGGGGTCGTGGGGGTGTTCGGCCCGGCGGATGAACAGCACCTGCCAGCCCTGCGGCGTGGGCACGAAGGGCACCAGCACGGCTGCGGGCTTGCCGGGCGCGGGCAGTGCGGGGCCGTAAGGGTCCACCCTCGCGGGCAAACGCGCCTGGCCTTGCTGCAACGCGCGGCGCAGGCGGTCGGGTTCCCACTGCCAGGGGGGTGAGGCGGCGCTGGAGGGAATGGTCATTGCGGCTCGGGTGGGGCGGTCGGTTCCACCGGGCGGGCGAAGATGAGGTAGCCCGTGTGGGCCACCATGCGGTCCGTGGGGCGCAGGCGTTCGGGCACGGGCTTGTAGAAGCGCAGCAAAATTTCGGCCACCTCGATGAAGGCAAAGTGCGCGGCCGCCAGCGCGGCCACCAGCCGGCTGACCTGATTGGTGGTGGGCACCAGCGCGCCGAAAAAGCCTCCGGGCCGCAGGGCCGCCCGCACCTGGGCCACATACGCCTCGGGCGTGGGCACATCCAGGAACAGAGCGTCCACCCCGCGCTCGAAGAAGCCCTCGGCGATGTCGTGCAGGTGGAAGGTCACCCGGCCCTCCAGGCCCCACAGGGCCAGGTTCTGCCGCGCCAGGGCCTGCATTTCGGGCCGGCGTTCATAGGAATAAACCCGCCCCTGCTCGCCCACCGCGTAGGCTAAGGCCGTGGTCAGCGCGCCCGAGCCCGTGCCAGCCTCGATGATGTGGGTGCCCGGGCCCACGCTCAGGCGCAGAAGGATGTAGCCGATGTCTTTGGGAAACAGAATTTGCGTGCGGCGCTTGGTTTCCCGCAAAATATCGGACAAACTGGGCGGCAGGACATAAAAAGGCACGCCCAAATGGGTGGTGACCCGGCTGCCCCAAGGGATGCCGATGAGCGCGTCGTGGGCAATGATGCCTTTGTGGGTGTGCAGCTGCTCGCCGGGGGTGAGGCGGAAGAGGAAAAAGCGCCGTCCCTGCACCTGGGTGAGCTGCACCCAATCGCCGGGCCGGGTGTGGGGGTCACGCAAGGGTCGTTGGAGCACGGCTCGCCCTCACTTCGGCGCATAGGCGGGGCGGCTGGCGCGCCAGGCATACCAGCCCAGCACCGCGCCGGCCAGCACCAACACGCCGCCCACGATGGCCAGCCAGGGGGAACCGCCCCCGGCCAGCAGGCCCGGGTTTTCCTCGGCCGGCTGCGCGCCAAAGGCCACATAGAGGGTATCGCCCTCTTCCAGCCGCACCGGGCGGTTGGTGGCGGTGGTGGGGTTGAACCCCTCGGGAATGCCCATGGCCAGGTTGTAATCGCCGGGCGGCAGGTCTTCGAAGCATAAGGGCTCGTCCGCGGTGGTGCCCGAGCGTTGCAACCCGGCCCGGCTTTGCAGGCTGACCGCGCCGCCGGTCAAATACACTTCGTCGTCGTCGAAGACCGCATTGCCGTTGCTATCCTGAAACAAGAAGGCGCAAATGACGCCCAGCTGGGGAACCGGCGTGGGCGTGGGCAGCAGGGGTGTGGGCGTTGGTTGGTTTGCAGTGGCCGGTGTGGGCGTAGCCCCGGGCACCGCGTAGCCCAAAATGAGGGGCTGGCCCGGCGAAACCACATCGGAGCGCAGGCCGTTGAGGGCGCGCAGTTCCTCGATGGGCACGCCGCTGATGGCCGCAATGCGCCACAGGGTATCGCCCGGCTGCACGATGTAGACGATGGCCCCATCTTCCCGGGGCGTGGGCGTGGGGAAGGGGGTGGGCTGGGCCAGGGTCGCGGCCCGGGCCGGCGCAGGGGCCTGCACCCCGAACCAGGCCAGGGCCAACGCAAAAACCAGGGGCAGGAGCAATCCCAGGCGTTTCATGGCTATGCCTCCCATGCAGGCAGCATTGTACCATCATGGCTCGTCGATGCCGTAGTCTTCCTGCCATTCCAGTTCCACATCGCCAATGAAAACCGTATCGCCGGGCTGCACGCCGGCTTCCCGCAAGGCCTGTTTGACCCCCAGGGCCTCCAAAATGCGCTGGAACCGGCGCACGGCCTGGGGGTATTCCCAATAAGTCATGGCCGCGGCCCGCTCCAGGGCTTTGGAGTGCACCCGAAAGCCCTCGGGCGTGCGCTCGATGCGAAAGGCGCGCGGGTCTTCGGCCTTGGGGCGAAAAACGGGCAGCGCTTCTTCGGGCGGTGGGGGCGGCAGGGCGCGCAGCAGCTCGTGGGCTCGCCACAGCACCCGGCGCACGCCTTCCCCCGTGAGCGCGGAGATGGGGTAAACCTCATAGCCCCGGGCTTGCAAGGCCTGCTGCACCTGGGGCCAGCGGGCCTGGGCTTCGGGCAGGTCCATCTTGTTGAAGGCCACGATTTGGGGCTTTTGGGCCAGCTGGGGGTCGAAGAGGGCCAGCTCGGCGTTGATTTGGTCGAAATCGGCCACGGGGTCGGCGCTCAGGCCGTCGAGCAGATGGATGAGCACCCGGGTGCGCTGCACATGCCGCAAAAAGTCGTGCCCCAGGCCCACGCCTTTGTGCGCGCCTTCGATAAGCCCGGGGATGTCGGCCAAGACCAGCGCCGTTTCGTCATCCAGGCGGGCGACGCCCAAATTGGGCACCAGGGTGGTGAAGGGGTAGGGTGCGATTTTCGGTTTGGCCGCGGTGACCCGGGCCAGGAAGGTGGATTTGCCGGCGTTGGGCACGCCCACTAAGCCCACATCGGCGATGAGCCGGAGCTCCAAGCGCAGGTTGCGCTCTTCGCCGGGCTCGCCTTTTTCGGCCAGGCGGGGGGTTTGAAAGCGGGCCGATTTGAAGCGCGCGTTGCCCCGCCCCCCGCGGCCGCCCCGGGCCACCACCAGGCGTTGCCCCGGCTCGGTGAGGTCGCCCAAAAGGTCGCCGGTGTCCGCGTCGTAAACCACGGTGCCCGGGGGCACGGGCACGATGAGGGGTTCGGCCGATTTGCCCGTGCGGTTGTTGGGGCCGCCGCGGCCCCCCGCGGGCGCGATGAAGCGCCGGCGATGCTGAAAGTGGGCCAGGGTGTTCAGGTGGGGGTTGACTTCCAGAATGACATCACCGCCTCGGCCCCCGTCGCCGCCGTCGGGGCCGCCGCGAGGCACGAATTTTTCCCGGCGAAAGTGCACGATGCCGTCGCCGCCTTTGCCGCCGCGCACATAAATGAACGCCTGGTCGATGAAATCCGCGGTCATGGTGCTGCTCCGGTTCCGCAGAATTTACCCCGGCGGGGCCCAGTGCACCGCGGCCCAGGCCACGAACCAGCCGATGAACCAATGCCCGGCCATGGGGTAAAGGGCCGAGCGGCTGCGCCAGGCCACGATGCCAAACCACAGCCCGCCTAACAGGGTGGAAAAGGTCTCCAGCGGGGGCTTGCCCAAATGCAAAAGCGCGAAGGGCACCATTTGCAACAGCAACCCGGGGCCGGGGCCAAAGGTCCGGGCGTAGGCAAAGAGCAAAAAACCCCGGAACAAGAACTCCCAGCCTACCATGTCCATCAGCACCCACAGGGGGTAGGCCGGGCTCCACAGGGGCCGGTAATAGGCCGACATGGCGGGGTCGAAGCGCACGCTGCCCAGGATGAGCCCCGCACCCACGGCCCAGGTGAGGCCGGTGAGGGCCAGCCCCGCGCGCCAGCGGCCCAAAGTGAGGCCATAGTCGCGCACGGGACGGCGCAGCACCAGCAGGGCCACGGCCAGCAGCCCCACGAAGTAGAGCACGAAGCTCTCGGGCTCCTCTCGGGGCAGACCCAACAGGTTGTAGCCGTCGGCCAGCATGAGGCCGGTGCCGAACAGGGTGGCCCACGCCACTTCCCGGGGGAAGGTGGGCGGGGCCTCGGGGGCCCAAAAGCGTTGCCACCAGGTGCGCAGCATGATGACCTCCTGGCCGACCGCGCGGTCGGGTTGCTTGTATTGTACCCCTACTCCCGACCATCGCCACGCGGCCGGTCGCCTTGGCCCCTGCCGCGCCCCGGGATGCCTGCTTGCCACCCCGGCCCGGCCGAGTTTCGGTGCGTTCGGCCCCAGCGGGCGAGGCGCCCGGGCTCAAAAACGGCAGGGCCACCGCGGGGGTGGCCCTGGAGGTGGAGATGGCGGGAATCGAACCCGCGTCCGGAAGAGTGGGCGCTCGGACTTCTACGAGCGTAGCCGGTTGTTTGCAGCGCCTCGGAAGGCCCACAACCGGCAAAGGGCGCTGCTCCGAGGCCGCCGCTGGTCTTACGCGCCGGGCCGCGGCGAGCCCGGCGCGGCACCCCGACTTTGTGCCGCCCACACCGGCCCCGGTCGGGGTTCGGGGCCGGGGGACGGGCTCCCGCCTTGTGGGGAGCCTACCCCGCTATTGCGGCATTAGGCCGCAACGGGCAGGGCAGAGACAGGAGTGCGCACGGCACTTCTTGTGCTCGCGCGGGTTTTACGAGGTCGCGCACCTCGGCTCGCCATCCGGCACCCACGCTCTCCCGTCGAACCCATGCATCCCCATGTGCACCCTTATTATACCCCCTTTGGCAAGCCCTGCGCGCCGAACTTCAGGGCTTGTCCACACATGGGGCGGTAGGGGGAGTGGATGGTAGTTGGCGGTTGGAAGATGGTGGTTGGGAGATGGTATAATGGGGGCCCCCGGGCGGGTAGCTCAGCCGGTTAGAGCGCCTCCCTTACAAGGAGGAGGCCGTGGGTTCGAGTCCCACCCCGCCCACTGATAACAACGGGCCGGTCATGGGCTTTTCGTGAGGTGCTGTCATGATGGCCAATGCACGCATCCTGGTGCTCGAAGACGAGCACGCCCTCAACGACCTGTACAGCCGGGTGCTCCGCCGCAGTGGTTTTACGGTGGACCAGGCCTATTCCCTGGCCGAGGCCCGGGCCTTCCTCGACCAAAACACCTACGATTTCTTCATCGTCGACATTCGCCTGCCCGACGGCACGGCCACTACCCTGCTGGCCGACTACAAGGCCCACCTGGACGCCCAGGGCACCGAAGTCATCGCCCTCACCGCCGAGGCCCGCTACCGGCAGGACCTGCTCAACTTGGGGTACGAGCACTACTTCGAGAAGCCCATCTCGCTGCAAATGCTGAGCACTTTCATTCAGCGCCTGTGGCAGGCCCGGCAGAACCAGCCTCCGGCCGCGTAGTTCGCTCCCCCCACGGCTTTACGAGCCGCTTTCCTCCCGCCCCACCCGCAGCACGGCCAAAAAGGCTTCCTGCGGAATTTCCACCTTACCCACCATTTTCAGCCGCTTCTTGCCCTTCTTCTGCTTTTCCAGCAACTTGCGTTTGCGGGTCACATCGCCGCCGTAACACTTGGCCAGCACATCTTTGCGCAGGGCCTTCACATTAGCCCGGCTGATGACCTTGCCGTTGGCCGCGGCTTGAATGGGCACGGTGAACAGCTGCCGGGGGATGAGCTCTTTCAGTTTCGACACCAGCCGTTGCCCCCGGCGGTAGGCTTCGTCCCGGTGAACGATGGTGGCCAGCGCGTCCACCGGTTCCTTGTTGACCAGCACTTCCAGTTTGACCAAATCGCCGGGACGGTAGCCGATGAACTGATAGTCCATGGACGCGTAGCCCCGGGTGCGCGATTTGAGCTGGTCGAAGAAATCGACGATGAGCTCGGCCAGGGGCATCTCGAATTCCAGCACCACCCGGTCCGGCGTGGGGTATTCCTGCCCCTTGAACACCCCCCGGCGTTGGGTGACCAGTTCCATCACCTGGCCGTAAAACTCGGTGGGGGTATAGACTTGCAGCGCGACCCACGGCTCGCGGATTTCTTCGATTTGCTCCTGGGGCGGCAGTTCGGCCGGGGAATCGATGCGCAGCACCTGGCCGTTCTTGAGCACCACTTCATACTCCACCGACGGCGCGGTGACCACAATGTCCAGGTCATACTCGCGCTCCAGGCGCTCCTGCACGATTTCCATGTGGAACATGCCCAGGAACCCGGCCCGAAAGCCAAAGCCCAACGCGTGGGAATGCTCGGGCTGGTAGACCAGGGCCGCGTCGTTGAGCTGCAGTTTGGCCAGCGCATCGCGCAGGGCCTCGTAATCGTCGCTTTCGACGGGGTAAATGCCGGCGAAGACCACGGGCTTGGGATGCCGGTAGCCGGGCAGGGGCTCGGCCGCGGGCCGGCGGGCCAGGGTGATGGTATCGCCCACCCGGGCTTCTTGCACCGTCTTCAGGCCGGTGGCAATGTACCCTACCTCGCCGGTGCCCAGGCGTTCCACCGGGGTCATGTCGGGCCGAAAGACGCCGATTTCCACCGGTTTGAAGCGCGCGCCCCCGGCCATGAGCACCAGCTCGTCGTCGGGCCGCACCTGGCCATCGACAATGCGCACATAGACCACCACGCCCTTGTAGGGGTCGTAGTGGCTGTCGAAAATCAGCGCCCGCAAGGGGGCCTGGGGGTCGCCCTGGGGTGGGGGAACCCGCTGCACCACGGCCTCGAGCACCTGTTCCACATTGGTGCCCTCTTTGGCCGAGATGCGCAGCACCTCGTCGGGCTCCACGCCCAGCAAGTCGGCCACTTCCTGGGCCACCTCGTCGGGCCGGGCCGAGGGCAGGTCGATTTTGTTGACCACGGGGATGATTTCCAGGTCCGCATCCAGGGCCAGATAGAGATTGGCGATGGTTTGGGCCTCTACACCTTGGGTAGCGTCCACCACCAGCACCGCGCCCTCGCACGCGGCCAGGGCGCGGCTCACTTCGTAGCCAAAATCCACATGGCCCGGCGTGTCGATGAGATTGAGTACATACCGCTGGCCATCCCGGGCCGTGTATGCCATGCGCACCGCGGAAGCCTTGATGGTCACGCCTTTTTCGCGCTCCAGGTCCATGCTGTCGAGGACCTGCTCGGCGCGCTCCCGCTCCGAGATGGTGCCGGTGAGCTCCAACAGCCGGTCGGCCAAAGTGGATTTGCCGTGGTCGATATGGGCGATGATGCTGAAGTTGCGGATGTGCGCCTGGGTCATGGGATGCTTCCTCGCCAACGGGCGGGGTGAAAAGGGCTCGCGCCTGGTGGGGGTAATTGTAACATCCCCTGGCGGGTTGGGGAACGCGCGGACGCCCGGCGGTGCGCCGGGGGATGAAACCGCGGATGGACGAATAAGAGCAGGGAGCGGGGAGCCCGGTAGGGGCGACCCGGCGTGTTATCCGACGTAGGGTTGAACCCCTGGGCAAAACGACATAGA
>JALSPJ010000101.1 GCA_026985995.1 Anaerolineales bacterium | reverse complement strand
CGTCCCAAAGTCACCATTATTGGCGCCGGCATGACCGGCTCGACCACCGCGCATTGGCTGGCCGCGATGGAAATCGCGGATTTGGTGCTGGTGGATATCAAAGAGGGCCTGCCCCAGGGCAAGGGGCTGGACCTGCTGGAATCCATGCCCATCATTGGCAGCGATGTGCGCATCGTGGGCACCAACGACTACGAGGCCACCGCGGGTTCCGACATCGTCATCATCACCGCGGGGCTGCCCCGCAAGCCGGGCATGAGCCGCGATGACCTGCTCAAGGCCAACGCCGGTATCGTGCGCTCGGTGGCCGAGCAGGCCATCAAGCATTCCCCCGATGCCATCTTCTTAGTGCTCACCAACCCCTTAGATGTGATGACCTACCTGACCTGGAAGGTCACCGGCTTGCCGCACACCAAGGTCATCGGCCAGGCCGGCATTTTGGATTCGGCCCGCATGCGCACTTTCGTGGCCATGGAGCTGGGCGTGAGCGTGGAGAATGTGCACTGCTATGTGCTGGGCGGCCATGGCGATAGCATGGTGCCCCTCACCCGCCACTCCAATGTGGCCGGCGTGCCCCTGTACAAGATGCTGCCGCCGGACCGCCTGGCGGCCATCGTCGAGCGCACCCGCAAGGGTGGTGGCGAAATCGTCTCCCTGCTCAAGACCGGCAGCGCGTTCTACGCGCCGGCCGCGGCCCTGGCCCAAATGACCGAGGCCATCCTCAAAGACAAGCACCTCATCGTGCCCGCCTCGGCATACCTCACCGGCGAGTATGGCCTGAGCGACATTTACTTCGGCGTGCCGGTGCAACTGGGCCGCCAGGGCGTGGAGAAAATCATCGAATATGACCTCAACGACGAGGAGATGGCCGCGCTCAAGAAGTCGGCCGAGCATGTGAAGGCCAACATCGCCAAGCTGGAATTCTAAGCCGTTCGTTCGCCGTTGGTTTGGGGGCCGCGCTTCGGCCCCCAAACACCATCGCAACCCGGAGGTTGTGCTATGCTGCTCAAGCAAGTTTTGGCCCAAAAGGTTCCCGAATGGCAGGCGCGTGTGCGTAAGCTGGCCAAGGAACTGGGCGAAACCCCCATCGACACGGTCCACATCCGCCAAACCGTGGGTGGGATGCGGGGCCTCAAAGTCCTGGTCACCGACATTTCGTATGTGGACCCCTACAAGGGCATCCACTTCCGGGGCTACACCATCCCCGAGATTTTGGAAGCCCTGCCCAAGCCCGGCGAGGGCGAGATGCCTTATGTGGGCGGCCTGTACTGGCTGCTGATGACCGGCGATTTGCCCACCGAGGAGCAGGCCCTGTCGGTGGAAGCCGCGTGGAAGGAGCGCATGGCCCTGCCCGAAGAGACCCAGGCCGTCATTCGGGCCATGCCCAAGGACACCCACCCCATGACTCTGTTCACCCTGGGCATTCTGGCCATGCGCAACGACAGCACCTTCGCGCCCAAATATGCCGCCGGGGAGCTCAAGAAGACCGAGCTTTGGGGGCCGACGCTGGACGACGCGTTGCTGCTCACCGGCCGCCTGCCCGCGCTGGCCGCGTTCATTTACAGCTACAAGTACGGCGACGGTTCCTACAAGGCCCCCAACCCGGACCTGGACTGGGGCGCGAACTTCGCCTACATGATGGGCCTCGACAACCCGGTCTATCGCAATCTGTCGCGGCTGTACTTCATTCTGCACTCGGACCACGAGGTGGGCAACGCCAGCGCGCACACCGCGCACCTGGTCAATTCCACCCTGGCCGATGTGTTCTACGCCTTTGCCGCCGGCATGAGCGCGCTGGCCGGGCCGTTGCACGGGCTGGCCAACCAAAACGCGCTGCGCTGGCTCATGGGCGCGTATGAGAAATACGGCGGCGTGCCCACCGCGGCGCAAATGGAAGCATACGCCTGGGACACCCTCAACGCGGGCCAGGTCATCCCCGGTTTTGGGCACGCGGTGCTGCGGGCCACGGACCCCCGCTACAAGGCCTTCTACGAGTTCGCCGAAGCCCAAATGGCCGACAGCGCGCTCTTCCAGACCGCGCAGGTGGCCTACCAGGTCATCCCCAAGGTGCTGCAGGAACACGGCAAGGCCAAGAACCCGTGGCCCAATGTGGACGCCATGAGCGGCGTGCTGCAAAAGCACTTCGGCGTGGAGCCCGAATTCTACACCGTGCTCTTCGGGTTGGGCCGCGCGCTGGGCATCACCTCGCACCTCACCTGGGCCCGGGCCGTGGGCCTGCCCATCGAGCGCCCCAAGTCGGTGACCACCGACATGCTCTTCGAGATGGCCGAACAGGCCGGCTAACCCCCCAGGAAAGCCCTGCTGGCACCTTCAGGGGCTGGGCTGCGGTCGCGGTCCAGCCCCTTTTCGCGCACCCGGCGGAAGGAAGCCGCGGATGAGCGCGGATAACCGCGGATAAAACGAAAAAACCACGGAAAAACACGGATGGACACGGAAGAAAAACAGCAGTCAGCGGTCAGCGGGGAGCAGGGAGCCCGGTAGGGGCGACCCGGCGGGTCGCCCGCCGCGGTAGGGGCGCTGCGTGCTGCGCCCAGGGGAAGGAGGCCGCGGATGAGCGCGGATAACCGCGGATAAAACCAAAAAACCACGGAAAAACACGGATGGACACGGATGGGTACGGAAGAAAAACAGCAGTCAACGGACAGCAGGGAGCAACGCGCGGCTCCCGCCAACCACCAACTGCCAACTTCTAACTACCAACCACCAACCACCAACTTCCAACCTCACGGCGTTGGCTGGGGGGGCAGGCCCTGCCACACAAAAGTGCGCGCTTCGCTCACCGCACCGGCCGGTTCCCAAATGGGGTTGCCCTCGTCATCGGTGCCCGTTTGCCGCACCGTGAGCACCGTCCAGCGATACACATGCGGCAGGGCTTCCTGGTGGCGAAATTCCTCGGGCACGATGAATTTGGTGTCGGTGACATAAGCCACCAGGCGGCGCTCCTGGTCCGCGGTGATATCGACGATGGTCACCGCGTAGGCTTCGTTGTCCCGCAGCTCGCCCACCGCGGCCCACTGCAGGGTGACGGGGTCGGCCAGGTCATAGACCGCACCGTCGGGCGGCAGCAGCAGCTGGGGCGCGGGGTAAGGGGGCGGTGGCGTGGGGGTTGGCGTGGGCCCCGGTGTCGGGTTCCGCATGCACAAAGGAATGACCAGGGTTTGGCCTTCGATGACGAAATTGTTGACCAGGCCGTTCCACTCCCGAATGGCCTCGATGGGCACATTGTAGTTGAGCGCGATGGCCGAGAGGGTGTCGTTGGCCTTGACGGTGTAGGTGATTTTGCTGCACGCGGTCTCGGTGGCTTCCTGGGGGCTGAGGGTGGCCGTGGGGGGTGGGGTGGGCGTCGGGGTGGGATGCGGAATGAGCAGCTTTTGGCCCACGACCAGGGTGCAGGTGGTGCCCAGGTTGTTCAGCAGCATGATGGATTGCACCGAGACATCGAAAGTCGCGGCGATGGAGAGGCAGGTGTCGTTGGCCTGCACGATGTAGGTGAGGGGCGTAGGCGTGGGCAAAGGGGTGAGGGTGGGCGTGGGGGTGGGCGGCGTGGGGGAAGGCGACGGCGTGGCCGTGAGGGTGGGGGAAGGCTTGGGCGTGGGCGCGACGATGCGGTTGGTGCCGCTGAGCAGCACATACACCGCACCGGCCCCCAGGGCCACGAAGAAGGCCAGCACGGCCAGGGCCGCGGGCAGGCTCAGGGTAATCTCAGGGAAGCGCCCGCCGCCGAAGGCTTCGGCTTCCACCGGCGTGGGGGAAGGGCTGGCCCCGACGCTCGACGCGTTCAAGTCTGCACCGCACACCGGGCACTGGGTCGCATCGTCGGGCACGCGCGACCCGCAGGTGGGACACAAACGGGGTTCTGCGCTCATCGTACCTCTCTCACCGGGTGGTCCCCGGCCCGGCGATTATACCATGCCCCAGCGGGCCAGGCAGTGGCCTGACCCCGCCGCGGCGATAACCCAGGGCTTTTTCTTTTTCTAACACCACCATCAACAACACCGAATGAGACACAGAGAACACGGCGCGAATAATTTCTCCCGCTTCTCTGTGTTCCCCGGGCCTCCGGATGATTTTATGGATACTTGGAAAAGCCCTGCGGGCATGACAGAACCCAGCCCCACACGGTGGACATCGCTGGTATAATGAAAGCGCGCGTTGATGGCTGCCTGTCACGCGAAAGGAGAGACCATGCAAGTTGGTTCTACCTGGAACCCGGAAGAAACGCCGAAGCCCCGAAAGCCGGAGGCCTTGCTCGTCAGCGACGAAGACCGCACCATGGCCATGCTGGCCTGGATGCCCTTCATTGGCGGGTTGGTGTCGCTGTACATTTTGCTGGCGGAAAGCGAGCGGGTGCATCCCTTCCGCAAGTTCCACGCGGTCAATTCGCTGATGTTCAACATCGTGATGGGCGTGGTGGTGTTGGTGCTCTCGGTGGCCCTGGTGGGGCTGTGTTTGCTGCCCCTGGCTTTGGGCTACCAGGCCTACATGGCTTACCAGGCCTATCAAGGCCAGTGGCGCGAAGTGCCGATGTTGACGGATTTCGCTCGCGGCCAACAGTGGATTTAGACGCGCCGCCGCGGTTGGCGGGGGAGAGACCCGGCCCCGAGCCGGGCGCCGAAGGGGCAAGCCCGCACACCCGCGGGTGAAACTCTCAGGCAAAAGGACTCCGCCGACCTCGTCCCTCTGGAAAGCGCGCGAAACGCCTCGCGCCGCCGAAGGGGCAAGCGCCCGCCGGGCGCGCATCTCTCAGGCTCGACGACAGAGGGCACGCGGGGGCTTCGGCCTCACGCGTGCCTTTTGTATTGGCCAATCCCCATCTTCTCCCTAAGGAGGTCAACCATGTCCTGGAAAGTCCCTGCCCACCTCAAATACACCAAGAACGACGAATGGATTAACCCCGCAGACGGCACCGTGGGCATCACCGATTACGCCCAGGCGCAGCTTTCGGATGTGGTGTATGTGGAAATCACCGTCTCCGAGGGCGACGAAGTGGCCCAGGGCGACATCGTGGCCACGGTGGAATCGGTGAAAGCCGCGGCCGATGTGTATGCGCCCGTCAGCGGCACCGTGGTGGCCATCAACGACGAACTGGCCGACACCCCCGAAGTGGTCAACAGCGACCCTTACGGCGACGCGTGGATGGTGCGCCTGGAAATCGCCAACCCCGAGGAGCTGGACGGCCTGATGGACGCGGCCGCATACGAAAAGTATTGTGAAGAGCGGGAACACTAAGCCCACCGGTCGCGCGCTGCAAGGAGGCGCCTATGTATACCCCTTTGACCCCTGACGAGCGGCAGGCCATGCTCCAGGCCATCGGCGTGGAGCGCATCGAAGACCTGTTCGCCGATGTGCCGGCCAGGTACCGCTACCCTAAACTCAACCTGCCCCCGGCCATGTCGGAGATGGAAGTCACCGCCGAGATGCAAAACCTGGCCGAGGCCAACCTCACCGTGCAGGATTTCATCACCTTCTTAGGCGCGGGGGCGTACCATCACTACATCCCCGCTGCGGTGGACCACATCCTGCGCCGCGGGGAGTTCTACACCGCCTACACCCCCTACCAGCCCGAAGTCTCCCAGGGCACGCTGCACGCCATCTTCGAATTCCAAAGCTTGGTGTGCGCGCTCACGGGCATGGAAACGGCCAACGCCTCCATGTACGACGGCGCCACCGCGGTGGCCGAGGCCGTCAACATGGCCTACCATGTCTTTCGGGGGAAGCGTCCTAAGGCCGTGCTCTCGTCGGCCCTGCACCCCCAATATCTGGCCACGGTGCACACTTACTACGACGCCTCGGACCGGGAAATCGTGGTGCCCCACGAGGGCGACCCCACCCCCGGCCCCGACGCGCTCATCGAGGCCATCGACGAGCGCACCAGCCTGGTCATGGTGCAATACCCCGACTTCTTGGGCCGGGTCTACGACCTGAGCGCCCTGGCTCAAGCCGCACACGACAAAGGCGCGCTGTTCGGTGTGGCCGTCAACCCCCTGGCCCTGGGCCTGCTCAAGCCCCCCGGCGACTTCGGCGCCGACATCGTCACCGCGGAAGGCCAGCCTTTGGGCATCCCCCTCTCCTTCGGCGGGCCTTACCTGGGCCTGTTTGCCACCCGCAAGAAGTATGTACGCAAGATGGCCGGCCGCATCGTGGGCGAAACCGTCGATACCCGGGGCCAGCGGGCCTATGTGCTCACCCTCACCGCGCGCGAGCAGCACATCCGCCGGGCCCGGGCCACTTCCAACATTTGCACCAACAACGCCCTCATGGCCTTGGCGGCCACGGTCTACTTGGGCCTGCTGGGCAAAGACGGCCTGCGCAAGGTCGCGGAGATCAACTACCACAAGGCCCACTATGCCGCGCAGCGCCTGGCCAGCCTGGAAGGCTACGAGCTGGCCTTCCCCGAGGTGCCGTTCTTCAACGAATTCACCCTCAAAACCCCCCTGCCCGTGGCCGAAATCAACCGCCGCCTGCTCGACTACGGCATCCTGGGCGGCTATGACCTGGCGCAAGACTTCCCCCATCTGGACCGGCACATGCTCATCGCGGTGACCGAGATGAACAGCAAGGACCAAATCGACCTGTTGGCTTCGGCCCTGGATGAAATTGCCCGGGATGCCGCGGCGTGACCCGGCCCGTGAGGAGGTTCCCCATGAGCGAGCAAATCAAGATTCGCGAACCCCTGCTGGTGGAATTGTCGTCCCCGGGCCGGCGCGGGGTGCGTTTTCCCGAAAGCGATGTGCCCCCTGCGGCCCTGCCCGCGGGCCTGGTGCGCGAAGACCTGCCGTTGCCCGAGCTTTCGGAAGTCGATGTGGTGCGCCACTATACCCGCCTTTCCCAGTTCAACCACGCGGTGGACATCGACTTCTACCCCTTGGGCTCGTGCACCATGAAGTACAACCCCAAGGTCAACGAAGACATGGCCCGCCTGCCGGGCTTTGCCCATGTGCACCCCCTGCAGCCCGAGGAAACGGTGCAGGGCGCGCTGGCCGTGATGTATTATCTTCAGGAGTACCTCAAGGAAATCACCGGGCTGGCCGGGGTGAGCCTGCAGCCCGCGGCCGGCGCGCATGGTGAGCTCACCGGCGTGCTCATCATACGGGCCTATCACCGCAGCCGGGGCGATGCCAGGCGCAACAAAATCCTGGTGCCCGACTCCGCGCACGGCACCAATCCCGCGTCGTCGGCCATGAGCGGCATGCGGGTGGTGGAAATTCCCTCCGACGCCCGGGGCAACATCGACCTGGCAAAGCTCAAGGCCGAGTGCGACGATACCCTGGCCGGGTTGATGATTACCAACCCCAACACCTTGGGCCTGTTCGAGGAGCACATCGAGGAAGTAGTGCAGGCCGTGCACGAAGCCGGTGGCCTGGTTTATGGCGACGGCGCGAACCTGAACGCGCTGTTGGGCGTAGCCCGCTTCGGCGACATGGGCTTCGATGTGGTGCACCTGAACCTGCACAAGACCTTCTCCACGCCCCACGGCGGCGGCGGGCCGGGCTCGGGGCCGGTGGCCGTGGCCGAGCATCTGGTCGATTTCCTGCCCGGCCCCATCGCCGAAATCGTGGACCACGACCCCGACGACGATACCCCCGTCTTCGGCCTGGTGATGCCCAAGCGCAGCATAGGCCGGGTGAAGGCCTTTTACGGCCATTTCGGCGTCATGGTACGGGCCCTCACCTACATCCTCACCTTAGGCGCGGAAGGCCTGCGCCAGGTGGCCGAGGACGCGGTGCTCAACGCCAACTACCTGCGGGTGATGCTGCAAGACACCTACCACATCCCCTACAATCGCCTGTGCAAGCACGAATTCGTGGCCGAGGGCCGCTGGGAAGACGCGCCCGGCGTGCGCGCGCTGGACATCTCCAAGCGCCTGATGGACTTCGGCTTCCACCCGCCGACGAACTACTTCCCCCTCATCGTGCACGAGGCGCTGATGATTGAACCCACCGAGACCGAGAGCAAGCGCACCCTGGACGCGTTCATCGCGGCCATGAAGCAAATTGCCCGGGAGGCCCGGGAGAACCCCCAGGTGCTGCACGAAGCGCCCCACACCACGCCCTTCGGCCGGGTGGACGAGGTCAAGGCCGCCCGGGAGCTGGTGCTGACCTGGTTCGACTGGGCCAAGTGAGCCCCGGCGGCGCGTGTTACCCGCCTCGCAGGTGCGAGAACCCCCAAGGCGGCCTTTCAGGGCCGCCTTGCTGTTTGGCTGGACCGGGGTTATGCGTCCTCGTCCGCGTCCCAGGCTCCGGCGCGTTCCGGGTCCAGGGGCAGGTGCAGGGTGAAAGTGGTGCCCTGACCCACCCGCGATTGCACCGTGACCCAGCCGCCGTGCGCGTCCACAATCCACTGGACGATGGCCAGCCCCAGGCCAAAGCCGCCGGGCCCCCGACGGGTGCGGGAGCGTTGGGCCCGGTAGAAGCGTTCGAACACATGGGGCAAATCCTCGGGGGGAATGCCGGGGCCGGTGTCGCTGACCCACACCACGGCCCACTGGTCTTCCCGGCGGGCTCCCAGCCGAATGGTGCCCCCTTCGGGGGTGTAGCGCACCGCGTTGCTCACCAGGTTGAGCAAGGCCTGGGTGAGGCGGTCGGGGTCGCCCACCACGGGCAAAGGTTCCAGGTGTTCCAGCACCACCCGTTGCCCTTTGGCCTGGCCCAACACCTGGGCCTGGCGCAGCACATCCAGCACGATGGTGTCCAGGTCCACCTTTTCCCGGCGCAGGGGCAGGGTGCCGGCCTCGGCTCGGGCCAGAAAGAGCAAATCTTCTACCAGCCGGGAGAGGCGCTCGGCCTCCCGTTCGATGTCGGCCACGGCCTCCGCGTCGTAAGCGCCGGTCCGGCGCATGAGCTGGGCCTGCCCGCGGATGACCGTCAACGGTGTGCGCAGCTCGTGGCTCACATCGGCCAAAAAGCGGCGTTGCTGCTGAAAGAGTTCTTCCAGCCGGTCCAGCGCGGCGTTGAAGGCCTGGGCCCAGGTGTGCAGTTCGGGCACGGTGAGGCCCACCACGGGCAGCCGCCGCGAGAGGTCCTCGGTGGTCATGATTTCATCGGCCAGGCGGGCCACCTGCTCCATGGGCCAGAGGGTCCAGCGCAGCATCCGGTTGAGCGCCAGCGCCATGACGCCCACCACCAGCGCGCCGCCGGCGAACATGCCTACCGTCAACCATACCTGGCGGTCGCGCCAGGGGGTGATGTCGAGGGCTACCTGCGCCACCCAATACCGCGCGCTCATGCTGCTGGCAGGTTGAATTTTGTGGCTCAGGGTATACACCCGCCACAAGCGGTCCTGCCAACGCAGCGTGCGCCGCACGGGTGCGCTTCCGGGGCGGCTGCGGGCCTCGGGGTCTAAGGCAATGGTGGGCGCGTTGGCCGAGCGGCGCAGCAGCCGCGTGTCGTCGGTCCACACGAACCACACCTGCCAATAGAGGCCGGGCACGGATGGAAAGGCCTCGGGCGTAGGCGGCGGCGCCTGGCCTTCCTGCTGGTGGGCCATGGTCAGCACATCGCTGGCAATTTCGGCCAGCCACTGGTCCACCCAGGCGTACAGCAGCACTTCGTTGAATTTGTAGATGCCCGCGCCGTACGCCAGCAGCAGCCCCACCAGGGTGAGCAGCAGCACCCAAAAAAAGCGCACCCGCATAGGCGGATGCGCATGTTGCGGGTTGGCAGGGGCTGTCGAGGGCGGGGCAGGCGTCGAGGCGGTCATCGGGCGTCAGGTCCGTAGCGTGGTCGGGGGTTTGGGGGAACCGGGCCGCGGGCCGCGCGCCGCAGCCGCGGGCTCAGTCCGTCGGTTCCCGCAGCACATACCCCACCCCGCGCACCGTGTGCAACAGGCGGGGCTCCCCCTCGGCTTCCAGCTTGCGGCGCAGGTAGCGCACATACACATCCAGCACATTGCTCTCCCGGCCAAAGTCGTAGCCCCACACCTGGTCATACAACTGGTCCCGGGTGAGCACCTGCCGGGGGTGGCGCATGAAGGTCTCCAGCAGCTGATACTCCTTGGTGGTCAGCTCGATGACCCGGTCGCCGCGGCGGGCCTGGCGGGTGCCGGTGTCGAGCACCAAATCCGCGAACTGGTAGGTTTTGGGCTTGGGCGGGGTTTGGGCCCGCCGGCGGCGCAGCAGCACCCGCACCCGGGCCAGGAGCTCGTCGATGCTGAAAGGCTTGACCAGGTAGTCGTCCGCGCCCGAATCCAGCCCCAGCACCCGGTCGGGCACCGAATCCTTGGCCGTGAGCATGAGGATGGGCACCTTTTGGTCCCGGTTGCGGATGCGCCGACACACCTCCAGGCCGTCGATGCCCGGCAGCATCCAGTCCAGAATAATCAAGTCCGGGAAATTCTGGAAGGTCTTGGCCAGGCCCGTTTCGCCGTCGGGCGCGATGTCCACAATGTAGCCTTCGGTTTCCAGGGCCCGTTTGACGAACCGGGCCACCCCTTCGTCGTCTTCGATGATGAGCAAGAAGGGACGGGCGGTCTGTTCCTCGTTCATCATGCTGCCTCCAGATATTTGTCCACAAACAAAGCCAGTTTGCGGCGGGTTTGCGGCGGAATGACCTCGGGCCGGGTGATGAGCGCGTTGGCCAGCGCGTGTTCACACTCGCAGCGCCGTTCCTCCCGCAGGTTGCGGGCCAGCACCCGCAGCGCCTCTTGCGCCACCTGGGTGTTGCGCATCAGCGTGCGAATGACCATCTCCACCGTCACCGGCTCTTCGCTCACATGCCACACATCGTAATCGGTCACATGAGCCATCACCGCGTAGCACAGCTCGGCTTCCCGGGCCAAAAAGGCCTCGGGCGAAGTGGTCATGCCGATGATGTCCATCCCCCAGGCCCGATACACATGCGATTCGGCCCGGGTGGAAAAACGCGGCCCCTCGATGGTGATGAAATTGCCGCCTTTATGCACCGTCGCGCCCGTGGCTTTGACGGCCTCGTACAACTGGGCCGACAGGTCGGGGCAGAAGGGGTCGGCTACGCTCACATGGGCCACCAGCCCCTCGCCGAAGAAAGAGCGTTGGCGGTTCTTGGTGAAGTCGAAGAGCTGGTCGGGAATGACGATGTGGCCGGGCGCGAAATCCTCCCGCAGGGAGCCGCAGGCGTTGACGCTGATGACCCGCTGCACGCCCAGGGCTTTGAGCGCGTAAATGTTGGCCCGGTAGGGCACTTCTGAAGGCGTGAGCCAGTGGCCCAACCCGTGGCGGGCCAAAAAGGCCACCCGTCGGCCTTCCAAAGTGCCCACCACAATGGGCGCGCTGGGCTTGCCAAAGGGCGTGTCCAGGTCATATTCGCGCACATCTTCCAGGCCATCCATGTTGTAAAGGCCCGAGCCGCCGATGATGCCCAGCAGAGGGCGCTCCGCGTTCATCTTAACCTCCTTGCATGAGAGGGGAATGAATATTTTTCGGCGTTCTACCCTGGGCGCCAGGCTGCCTTGAGGGCCTCGAACCAGCGCTGGGCCGGAACCTGCTGCGCGGCGTTCAGGTCCAGCCGCACGATGAGATGCGGCTCCCCGCGGCGCAGGGAGAGGCCCAACAGAGCCCGGGGCGCGACCTGCAACAGCGGCGTCCAGTCGGGGCGGCGGGGGGATGAGCCGCCGCTCCCCCGGGCCCAGGCCCGCCAGCCGGGGGGCAACGGCAGCCCGGCCACGGGCTCGAAGTCGGGCCCTGGGGGCTCGCCGCGGGCCGGGCCCATTTCCCACTCCACGGGCACGCCGTGCCGCAGCCAAACGCGCAGCACCAGCTGATCCCCCTTACCTCGCAGGCGGTTGACCAGCCACAAAGGCCACAGCTCCCGGGTTTGGAGCAAAAACGCGACTTCGACCTGACGGAAAGGCCCGCCCGGCCGCTGCACGCTCAGCCGCGCGCCCGTGCTGGCCGAGCCCAGCCAGCGACCCTGAACCCCGCCGTCGAAGCTCTGGCGCAGGCCCTGGGCCAGCCAGCGATATGCGGCCTGCCCGCGGCGTCGGTTCACATACAGGCCCACCAGATAGCCCACGCCCAGCGATACGGCCAGCGCCAGCCACAGCCCTTGTTCTGCCGAAAGTTCCACGCCGTCAACCTCCCTGGTGGCGCTCACCTTTTCATTATATCATGGAACCCTTCCCCCCGCGACGGTCGGTTCCCCGGGCCCAGCGGGCCAGCAGCCACCCGGCCCCGCCGCTGAGCAGGCCCGCGGCCAAAAACGCGTCCATCCAAAAACGCTCGGGGAAGAGGCGGATGAGGGTGTCGCTGGTGGGGAACAGCCACGAATCGCCCTCGAAGAACAGGCGGTGGAAGAAGACGAAGAAGGGGCCAAAGGCCACCAGCACGGCCCCGGCCACCAGCAGCACGAAGCCCACCGTGAGCCAGCCGCCCCAGGCCAGGGCCTGGCGAAAGGTTCCCCAGGCTCGGGGGCCCTGCCGGCGGGCCCAAAGGGCCAGCCCCAGCAGTCCGGCCGCGGCCGCCAGCCCCACCCGCAGCGTGCCCCGCACCACGGCCTTCACATCGGCCAGGTGCCTCACCTCCCGGGCGTTGAACACCCGCGAGCCATCGGCGAAGCGCAGCCCGGCCAGCCAGTCTTCCCCCTGGGAACCCAGCAGATAGCGCCGGGCCTGGTCGGCCCAGTGCAGCCGCTGGGCCGTGGT
>JALSPJ010000100.1 GCA_026985995.1 Anaerolineales bacterium | reverse complement strand
CCGCGTGGCGGGTGCGGCATCCCCTGGCCCGGGTGGTCGCATTGCGGGACCGGGGCGGCACCTGGCCCGGCTGGGTCGCCGCGCTCAAGCCCGACTTTACCTTCCCGCGGGACCTGTCGGTGGGGCGCTGGCAGCTGGCCCTGGACCGGCTGCTGCGGCCCGAGTTCGAGGTGCTGCTGGCCGCGCCGGTGGACCCGCCGCTGCCCCCACACCCCGATTGGCTGGTGAAGCGGGCCGCGGAAGTGCAACTGCGCGAGGCCTTAGCCGAAGTGCGGGCCAAAGCCATTTTGCTGTGGGCCCTCAACAACAAGCCCTGGGCCCGGGCCGGGGAGCTGCCGGCCACCCTGTGGGGCTACATTTTGCGGCGTTTGCTGGCCCTGCACGGCAAGCCCCTTTACCCCGAGCGCCTGCTGTGGGCCGCACCGCCTGAGGTGAGCACGCCGGAGCGCTACTGGATTTACATTCGCCCCGCGACGCAGCAAATGCTGCTGGCCATGATTGGCGCCGGCGCGCTGCCCTATGCCGCGCTGCGGCAGCAGGCCCAGGCCGTGGTGCGCGGGTTGCTCACCCCGCCGCCGCATTTGCGCCTGAGCCGCCCTGAACCCGCGGCCGCCGAGGACGCGCTGGCCGAAGAAGAGGAGCCCTTGCCCCCCGAGGCCTTCGAGCCCCTGTTCGACGCGGTGCCCGACCCCATTCCCAAGGGCCATGAGGAACCGCCGCATCGCGACGCGGTGCCCCCGCCGCCCATCGAGGGCGCACCCCCTGCCTGAGGAAGCGCTATGTCGGACCTGCCGCTGCTGTATTTGCTGGACGGCCATGCCCTGGCCTACCGGGCCTATTTCGCGCTCACCGGCGGCCGGGAAGCGGTGGCTCGCCGCTGGATGACCGCCGCGGGTGAGCCCACGGCCGCGGTCTACGGCTTCACTTCCATTTTGCTGCGTTTGCTCGAGCAAGAGGAACCGCCCTACATGGCCGTGGCTTTCGACGCGGGGCACAGCTTCCGCGACCGCCTGTACCCTGCCTACAAGGCCACCCGCGACAAAATGCCCAGCGAAATGCGGCCCCAAATGCAGCGCATCCGGCAAATCGTCACCGCCTTTGGCCTGCCCATTTTGGAACTGGACGGTTACGAGGCCGATGATGTGCTGGGTTCGGTGGCCTGCCGCAGCCTGAACGAACACGACCTGAACATCAAAATCATCACCGGCGACCGGGACCTGCTGCAGCTGGTCAACGAGCGCATCATCGTCACCCTGCCGGGCCGCAAGCTCTCCGACGCGGAAGATTTCACCCCCCGCCGGGTGGAAGAGGTGCTGGGCGTGCGGCCCGAACAGGTGGTGGACTACAAAGCCCTGGTGGGCGACAAATCCGACAACATCCCCGGGGTGCCGGGCATTGGCCCCAAAACCGCGGTCAAACTGCTGCGCAAATACGGCGACCTGGACGGTATTTACGCGCATCTGGATGAAATTGCGGCCTCGGTGCGCAAAAAGCTGGCCGAGCACCGCGAACTGGCTTTCTTGAGCCGTAAGCTGGCGCGCATTCTCACCGACCTGACCGTGCCCTTCGACCTGGATGCAGCCCGGGTGGGTCGGTGGGACCCCGAGGCCGTGGACGCGCTTTTCCGAGAGCTGGAATTCCGCAGCCTCATTCGCCGCTGGCGGCACTGGCTGCAGCAGCGCGAGCAGGGCGCCGCGCCCGCGCCCGCGGGCCCGAGCCAGCAGCTCAGCCTGTTCCCCGCGGCCGGGGCCGACGCCGGTTCCCCCCACACCCCGGTGCCCGACCTGCAGGTGACCGTGGTCGATACGCCCGAGGCGCTGGACGCGCTGGTGCGGGCCCTGGCCGCGGCCGATACCATCGCCATCGACACCGAAACCGACAGCCTCAACAAGATGCAGGCCCGGCTGGTGGGGCTTTCGCTGGCCGTGGAGCCGGGGCATGGGTTCTATATTCCCGTGGGCCATCGGGAGGGCCGCCAGCTGCCCTGGGAGCAGGTGCGGGAAGCCCTGCGGCCCGCGCTCACGGACCCGGCCAAGGGCAAGGTGGGGCACAATCTCAAGTTCGACCTGGTGGTGTTGGCCCGCCACGGCTTGCGGCCTGCGCCCCTCACTTTCGACACCATGCTGGCCGAATGGCTGTGCGACCCGGCCAGTCGCAACCTGGGCCTCAAGAACCTGGCCTGGGTGCGGCTCGACATCCAGATGACCGACATTGTGGAGCTCATCGGCAAAGGTCGGGCGCAGAAGACCATGGACCAGCTGCCCATTGCTCAGGTAGCGCCCTACGCGGTGGCGGATGTGGCCGTGGTGCTGCGCCTGCTGCCGGTGCTGCAGGCCGATTTGGAACGCCGCGGGGTGGCCCATCTGCTGCACGAGATGGAAGTGCCCTTAGTGCCCGTGCTGGCCGAGATGGAAATGACCGGCGTGGCCGTGGATGTGGGCCAGCTGCAACGCCTGGAGGCCCAATTGCGGGCGCGTTTGGCCGACATCGAGGCCCGCATTTTCGACGCGGTGGGCCACGCCTTCAACCTCAACTCGCCGCAGCAACTGGCCCAGGTGCTCTACGACGAACTGAGCCTGCGCCCGCCACCGGGCACCCGCAAGACTTCCAGCGGCCGCTACACCACGGCCGCGGATGTGCTGGAGGCCATGCGCAACCAGCACCCCGTGGTGGCCTGGATTTTGGAGCACCGGGAGCTGAGCAAGTTGCTCTCGACTTATGTGGTCGCGCTGCGGGAGCAAATTCACCCCAAAACCGGCCGCATTCATACTACCTACAACCAAACCGGCGCGGTCACGGGCCGCATTGTGTCGCAAAACCCCAACTTGCAAAACATTCCCGTGCGCACGGAGTTGGGGCGGGAAGTGCGGCGGGCGTTCGTGGCCGCGGCGGGCTATCGCTGGCTGTCGGTGGATTATTCGCAAATCGAACTTCGGGTGGTGGCCCACATTTCGGGCGACGAGAATATGATTGCCGCGTTCCGGGCCGGGCAAGACATTCACCGGGCCACGGCCGCGGCCATTTTCGGCGTGCCGTTGGACGCGGTCACCCCCGAACAGCGGCGTTTGGCCAAGGCGGTCAATTTCGGCCTGATTTACGGCATGACGCCTTATGGCCTGAGCCAGGCGGTGGGCATTTCGCAAGACGAGGCCCGGGCCTTTGTGGAAGCCTACTTCGCCCGCTTCCCCAAGGTGAAGGACTACATGGAGCGCACCCTGCGCCAGGCTTACCAGCAGGGGTATGTGGAAACCCTCTTTGGCCGTAAGCGCTACTTCCCCGAGCTGCAGAACCCCGACATCAATGTCAACGCCCGTCGGCGGGCCGAGCGCGAGGCCATCAACGCGCCCATCCAGGGCACCGCGGCCGATATTCTCAAAAAGGCCATGCTGGCTGTGGACCGCGTGCTGCGGGAAGGGGGCTGGGGCGCGCGCCTGTTGCTGCAGGTGCACGACGAGCTGGACCTGGAAGTGCCCGCGGACCAGGTGGACCCGGTGGCCGCGGCGGTCAAAGCGGCCATGGAAGGCGTGGTGCAGCTGCGGGTGCCCCTGGTGGCCGACGCCAAAGTGGGCCCCAATTGGGACCAGCTCACCCCGTGGACGGGCTAACCCATCGCCGGAGGGAACGCTATGCCCTGGTTTCGCAGGCCCCTGCCACCCCGGGAGGTGGTGCTCATCACCGGCGCATCGTCGGGCATTGGGCGGGCCATGGCCCTGGCCCTGCACCAGGCCGGCTATCGGGTCTTTGGTACCAGCCGAAACCCCGCGGCGCACCCGGGGCTGCCTTATCCCCTGCTGGCCCTGGATGTGGCCAACGAGGACGCGGCCCGGCAGGTGGTGCAACAGGTGGTGGCCGAGGCCGGCCGCCTGGATGTGCTGGTGAACAACGCGGGTTGGGGCATTGCCGGCGCGGTGGAAGACACCACGCCCGAAGAAGCCCGGGCCCTGTTTGAGGTCAACTTCTTTGGCGTGCACCGCATGGTGCGGGCCGCGCTGCCCCAGATGCGCGCCCAGGGCCACGGTCTCATCGTCAACATCTCATCCCTGGCGGGGCGGGTGGGGTTGCCCTTCCAGGGCTTTTACAGCGCGTCCAAATTCGCGGTGGAGGGCCTCTCCGAGGCCCTGGCGCTGGAGCTCGCGCCGTTTGGCATTCAGGTGGTGGTCATCGCGCCCGGTGATTTTCGCACCGATTTCACCAACCGCCGCCAGCGGGTGGCCGGGTTCGCGTCGTCGGCCTATGGGGCCTGGGCCGAGAAGGTGTTGGGCATCATGGAACGCGACGAACGCCGCGCGCCCGAGCCCGACGCGGTGGCGCGGCTGTTGCTGCGCATTTTGCGCACGCCCCGGCCCCGGTTCCGCTACACCGTGGGCAGCTGGTTCCAGCGGGCCGCGGTGGGCCTCAAGGGCAAGGTGCCCGACGATTGGCTGCTGGCCCTCAGCCGTTGGGTGTACGGCCTGCGCTAAGCCCGGCCCGGGGCCCCTTCCACCCCCATGACCAGCACGGCCTCACCCACCACCCGGCCGGCTTTCAGGTCGGCCAGGGCCTGGTTGGCCTGCAGCCACGAATAGGGCTGCACCGTGGCCCGCACGGGAATTTTGGCCGCCAGCTCCATGAATTCCACGCCGTCGCGATAAGTGGCATTGGCCACGGTGCGCAGCACCCGCTCGCCGTAGATGAGGTGGTAGGGCATCTCGGGGATGGGCGTCATGTAGATGGCGTTGATGGCCACAGTGCCGCCGGGCCGCACCCGGGCCAGGGCCCGATGCACGATTTCGCCCGCGGGGGCGAAGATGATGGCCCGGTCGAGGAGCACGCCGGGGTCGTCGTTGGGCCCCCCGGCCCACACCGCGCCCAGCTCCCGCGCGTGGGCCTGGCGCTTGGGCGAGCGGGTGAAGGCATACACTTCCACATCCCAATAGCGGGCCACCTGAATGGCCAGGTGAGCGCTGGCGCCAAAGCCAAACAGGCCCAAGCGCTCGCCGGGCTGCACGCCGGCCACCCGCAGGGAACGATAGCCAATGATGCCGGCGCACAGCAGGGGCGCGGCCTGCACATCGTCCAGCCCTTCGGGCAGGGGCACCACATACGCGGCTTCGGCAATCATGGCCTCGGCATAGCCGCCATCGACATGAAAGCCGGTGAAGCGGGCGTTGGGGCACAGGTTTTCCTGCCCCCGGCGGCAATACTCGCATTGGCCGCAGGCGCTGTAAAGCCAGGGCACGCCCACCCGCCGACCCAACAGGGCCTGGTCCACGCCGGGGCCCACGGCTTCCACCACGCCCACCACCTGATGGCCGGGCGTCACGGGCAGCCTGGGCGGGCGGATTTCGCCTTCCACGGTGTGCAGGTCCGTGTGGCACACGCCACAGGCCCGAATGCGCAGCCGCACCTGGCCGGGGCCGGGCTCGGGGAGGGGCACTTCCTCCAGGCGCAGCGGGTGCTGTTCGGCAGGGGCATAGGCGTGCAAACGCCAGGCACGCATGGTGGTCATGCTTCGCCTCCTGTTGGGGAACACCTCCGGTTGGGCCGCCGCGCGCCGCGGGGCTTTTTCTATTATACGCCCGGCCCTGATGAAGCCCCGCGCCGGCGGTGCTCAACCCGCGCCTTGCCGCCCCAGCCACGCCAGCCAGGCGCGGCGCATGGCCGCGGGCGTAGGCCAAGGCGTGTTGGGCGAAAATGGGGCTTGACAACGGGCGGGGAGGGGGGGGTAAAATGTAAGTAACGCCCTCTGTATCCTTCGCCCATCTGCGCCGTGGGGGGCATTGTAGGCCCTTTGGTATGGGGATTCCCCTAAGAGGCATAAAAACTCTTGTTTAGGAGGAGGACTGATGAAAAACAAAATATGGCTTCTCTTCGTTTTATTCTTGGGTACAGCCGTGGGGCTTGTTACATCCATGGCTTTTACCCCCCAGGACAAAGGGATTTCAGAAACGCATGACCCAATGCTGGAGGCAGTGGAGCTGCTGCCGGTACGTGACCCTCGCCTTCAAAAAGCATTGCGCCTTATGCTGACCAGCGACCAGCGATGGCAATGGGTCCATTTGCGGGCGCGTTATACCGAGTACGATTTCCTGGCGAATATGAAAGCACCTTCGATGCCTTCAGGAAAGGCGATGGGGCAGACAACTTTCATTGAGGAAATAGAAATCCATCAGCCTTTCGAAGTGCATTACCGCCAATTCTTGCTCGGAGAGGCCCAACCACGATATGAAATTGCGTTTCATAATGGCCAATTTGAAGTTATCCGTTCCCTTTCGGCGCAGAACGGAGAGGATGTTTCGGGAAGGTCGGTTTCTTTTAACCGCCTGCGAAGGGAACTTGCGTTATTGCCGCGTTCTCGCGAACAAATCCAACCAGGCATGATTGTCGACCATCCTCTGACGCGCGTGATTCCTGCCCGGAGCATAGATATGCTCTTTCCCACCTGGATTGCACAACAAGCGACCAGCCAAAATCGTCTTTTCTTTACCGGGGAAGACGAATGGTTGGGCCGCCCTGTTTATCGCATCCGGTTGGAAAAGCCGGGCGGCGGGACCGCGGTGCTCATCGCGTGGGTCGATCAACAAACGGGCGTGCTTCTCCGTTATCGCTACGAAGTCGCGGGCACCGTGCTGGTGGAATATGAGGTCCAAAAAGTAGCTTTCAAATAGAAGGAAGAGAGAGGAGGGAAGACAACATGCGTAAGACCCTTATTGTGAGCAGTGTGATGGTCTTCGCAACCGCCTTTGCCCTGGGCCTGCAGATTGCCCAGGCGGCGGCTCATTTTCTCATTTTACCATTGAACATCCCTTGGAACACATTCATTACACGACCAATACGGACGCTCCCCAGTGGTATCGTGAACAACACTGGTGGGAATGTTATGGCTCGTATTGCAAAATGAAAGAACCCCACCCCGCGCAGCAGGAAGAATGGGCGTGGCCATCCTTTAGCGGTAATCAGGCTTATCAACGATGGTATGCTTATGTCCCGAAAGCCGCCCAAAGCTTTGGCCCCTTGGTATACTACCATGTCCATGAAGGCACTTCTCATTGGTGGTCGGTCAGCGTTAATCAGGCCCATCGCGCCGGGAACTGGGTGTATTTGGGCTATTCCGATACCTCCGCGACCTACCAGCAGGGCGGCATCGTGGCGTGGTGTAATCCGGCGTGGTATCCGGACACACATCAGTGCTCCATCACCAAGATCGTCTTCTGGGATCCGCTCAAGACCAATGGGCCATGAAGCAAAACTTCGTGCTCCTGGCATTCCTCTTTTTGTTATTGATGGGATGCCAGCCAGCGCCCCATAACTTCCAGGAGCCATCGTCGGTCCCTTCGCCATCTCCTGATTATGGCGCTTTGCCAGGGCGTTGGGTGGTGCTTCAAGTGGCCGGCGATGAATGCCGTTATTCCGTGGTAAAGGCGCACCGCAATCTTGCCCCTGATGCTTTGCGGCCCAGCGAAGTATTGGTACGACCTTGTAGGGAGGTCGGTAAAGTCATTATGGTTGACTCCACCATGCTCGTTCATGGCCTTTGCCCTTCACCGAGTGTCGAGGGAGATTTGTGTTGGCAGGCCGTGTCGTGGCCCGGTGGGAAAGACTGGCGGGAAACACCGCTCCGGTCGCCTCTTTTGCTCTTTAGACAACAAGTGTTGTTTCCCTGTGGCTTTGATGTCTTGCGCTGGTGTCAATGGCAGCCAGGGGCCTCTGAACCTACCCGTGTTTATGCGCCTATTCAAGCTCCTCCTCAAGTCGATCCTAACATGTTAATGCCTTTAGCTTGGAGTCTACCCTGGTTGCTGATGGGAGAAGAGGCGCCCTGTGATACAGGAGCGGGCGGGAAAGTGTGGTCCGTTTTTCAAAAATACTGGCTCATCAACCTCGTCACGGGGTTGCCTACGCCATGGAAAGTTTGGCAGGCCATCGACGCCGCTCCCCGATGCCTGTGCGAGGGTGAAACATTAGACGGATATGTGTGGATAGACCTGATGGGTTGGAACCCCGCCCGTTCTGATGAGTTAGCGTTCGCCGTTCGTCGTTTCCCCAACGAATATTATGAGCAACCTTTGGACCTGTACCTCTTCCGGACAGAGATTTATATCTGGCACGCCAATGGAGCATTCGATAAGGTAGGCGCTTTTTCGCATCTGTCTTGTGGACTATGGGCGCCGGACGGCAGCGGCTGGCTATGTCAGCGTCTTAATGCCGAAGGGAATATCGAAAGCCATGTCTTTATCACGCGTCAAGGGGAGCTGGTAGCCCAATGGCCCTATTTGGAAGAGATGATAATATTACAGTGGCTCCCCTAATAAATGCCAACGCGCCTCGTTGTCGAATAGGCTCCTTTTTGACCGGGTTGCACCCTCCCCTCTGTGGAAAATCCACACTGGCGGCGCTCAACCCCGGGCTTTCCCAAGGACGAATAAAATCACACGGAGGCACGGGGAACACAGAGAAATGGGAGAAATTGTGCTCTCCGTGTTCTCTGTGTCCCCGTGTGAAATTTAAATTCGGTGTTGTGGATGCCATTGGGGTTGGAAAAAGAAAAAGCCCTGGCGCTCACCCCGCGCCTTGCCGCCCCAGACACGCCAGCCAGGCGCGGCGCATGGTCGGGGGCGTAGGCCAAGGCGTGTTGGGCGAAAATGGGGCTTGACAACGGGCGGGGGGGTAAAATGAAAATACCATGGCTGCATGATCGGGGGGCGGGCAGGGTCTTTTTCACGAATAAAACTCGCCATGAACTGTGCTGCACCCTCAAGCCCCGTCGTATGGCGCTTCTGTGTATTCCCCACGGCGCTGTGTTCCGCTTTGAAGCGGTCAGGTCTTGCAAGGAGGTGGTTCGAAATGGCGAAGAAGGTGCTCTTGGGATTGCTCGCCTTGCTTCTTGGTTTGGGGAGCGGCTTTTTCATTGCTCAACAGCAAGCTGATGATGTGCCCGCGGCCGCGGCCGAGCAAGATGTGGCGCTTTTTGCAACTCTCCCCCTTCCAACGGCAACTTCTGGAACGCCTGAGGAAGTACACAACGAACCGGAGCGCAAGCCTGCTCCATCGTTGACACCTTCGCCGGCGTTTACACCGCAGCAAGATTTACAACGATTGGTTGCCAAAACGCGCCAATTATATCGTGATACATGGGTACATGTGCTTGAACAACGCTTCTTTGATGTTGATGTCCCTAATCATGGCGTTTTGCCTAATGGCGCGGCTATTCCTCGAAACCAAATTAACGAATTTTGGTATCGAGTAGACGCGCGGGGGGAGGTAACGACATTGCTGACCATCATGAAGACCCTCGAAGGGGAAATCGTCCAAACGGGCATTTGTCGTCAGGGTCAATCCTGGAATTCGATTTCCAAAGAGATGGGGGAATGTGCGTTGGGCTTTTTGCAATTAGACGGTGGTTTTCAACGCCAAATGCAATGGCTGCTGGCCCAAGGTGGGGTAGTGTCTTATGCGGGCCTCACGCGTTTAAACGAGACCCAACGAGTTTATAAGATCCACATCACGACTTCTTGGGCTCAACCCTGGTATGGCGACGCGTATAAACAAGGCATTGTCCAGGCAAGGGAAGAAGCTACTTTTGACGAGAAAACAGGGGTACTGGTGGAGTGGAAAACGATTTTTCGGTTGGTCGATGGCTCTCAGCGTATCTATCGCCATATTATCTGGCAAGTATCCACGGCCACAAAGTTGCCGGCGGAAGTTGAAAAACTTTTAGAACAAAAATAAAGCCTGGTGTGAGGAAGTTCGAAGAATGCAACAGAAAGCCCTTCTTCGTTGAGTACTGAGGAGCATTGGCCGGTAGGCAAGGCGTCTGCTGAGGTTGGTGGGGAAATCGGGTCGGGAGATGTTGCTCGAGGAGCGAAAATGGAAGGGTGACAAAGGGCTATGCCGGGCCTGACCCTCGCGCGCCTTGCCGCCCCAGCCACGCCAGCCAGACGCGGCGCATGGCCGCGGGCGCGGCTTCGGGATGCGCCGCGAGGTATGCCCGCACTGCATCGGGCCCGGGCAGGGCCAAACCACCGGCGGGCACGGTGGTGGCCAACGCGCCCAACAGCGCGGCCCAATGCCCGGTGACGGCCCAGTTCCATCCCGCGCGCCAGCCGATGATGAGCCCCGCGACGAAGGCATCGCCCGCGGCGGTCGCATCCACCGCGGGGACGGCCACGGGCGGCACGAAAACCCGACCCTGGGTCGTCGCCAACCAGGCCCCCCGCGGCCCCATCTTCAGCGCCACCACCGGCGCATAGCCCCGCAACACGGCCAGCAAGGTCTGCGCTTCGGCCTGGGGCGCGTCGAGCAGTGTGCGGGCGGCTTCCAGGTTGGCCGAGAGCACCACGGTTTTGGAACACGCAGCCAACTGCTCCAGCCAGCGCCACAGCACCGATGACGCCGCGCGGGCAGCATAAGGGTTGAGGTCGAAGAACAGGGCCCGCACTTGCCGATGGGCGCAGGCCCAGGCCAGCAGCGCGGTCAGGCTTTGGGCCGTGGCTGCGGGCTGGGCCGCGTAACCGGTCCAGTGCACATACAACGGCGGCGCGGCTTCCAGGGCCGCGGGCGGGGGCGCGCCCAGCGCGTCGTTGGCCCCCCGCCAGGTGAGTAGGGTGCGCTCCGGGCCCTCCCCGGTGGTGAGCACCAGCACCCGGCCCGTGGGCAGCGCCTGGGCCGTCTGCAGGTGGGCCAGGTTCAAGCCCGGCACCTGCTGCAGGCGTTCCCGCAGCCAGGCCCCGGCTGCGTCGTCGCCCATACAGGCGGCCAGCCGCGCGGCGCGCAAGAAGCGGGCCACCACAATGGCCGTATTGGTCGCGCTGCCGCCCACCTGCCGTTCCCACTGGCAAATGCGCACCTCCTGGCCGGGTTGCGGCCAGGCCTCCAGTCGGAGCCGCTGGTCGAGCATGATGTGGCCGATGTGTAAGCCGGCCGACATAGCCATCCTCCCGCAAGCGGGCAAGGCACATGCGAAAAGCGCGAATTCCTGCGTCATTATAACGCCCAAAAAGGCCGTATATGGCCGCGGAAAAGGCGACAAAAGGGATGCTAAACGGGCATCTTTGAGGGGCGGCCAAATCCCGCCTTCATCAGAAGGGGATGAGTTTTTTTGACAAGATGGCAGCCTTCGGGTAAAATAGCGCCACGATGGACGGCTGCCCCTTCCCTTGTCCCTTGATGCCAGATGTGCGGCCCTGGATGCCGCGCATGTCCGACGCGTTCCTGGTCATGTGGCCTTCGTCTGCCTGTCGAGCGGTCCGTTACGCGTGAAAAGAGGATGCCCCTGCGGGTGTCCTCTTTTCGTCTATCTCACAGCCGAGCCGAGGTGGGACATCATGCCCCTGCAACTCCGCGGTTTTCGTCATCCCCTCAACGGCAGCACCCTGCAGCCCGGGCAAGTGCAGTTGAGGGTGGAAAATCTGTATCTTTCCTTTGGCGGCGTGGGCGCGCTGGCCGGGGTGAGCCTGGAGGTGCGCCAGAGCGAGATTTTGGCCATCATCGGCCCCAATGGCGCGGGCAAAACCAGCCTGCTCAACAGCATCAGCGGCCTCTATCACCCCCAAAAAGGGCGCATTACCTTCTACAACCACGGGCGGGAATATGAACTCACCCGCATGAAGCCCCACCAAATTGCCAAAGTGGGCGTGGCGCGTTCGTTCCAAAACATCGAATTGTTCCGCCATATGACCGTGCTGGACAACCTGCTGGCCGGCGCGCATGTGCACATGCGGGCCGGTCTGCTTTCCAGCCTGCTCTATTGGGGCCCGGCCGAGCGGGAGCAAATCGCATTCCGCGACTTCGTGGAAGACATCATCGATTTGCTGGAAATTCCCAACATTCGCTACAAAAAAGTGGGCGCGCTGGCCTATGGCCTGCAAAAGCGGGTGGAATTGGGTCGCGCGCTGGCCATGCGTCCGGCCATTCTGTTGCTCGACGAACCCATGGCCGGCATGAACACCGAAGAGAAAGAGGACATGGCCCGCTTCATTCTGGATGTGAACGAGGAACACGGCGTGACCATCGTGCTCATCGAACACGACATGGGCGTGGTGATGGACATCAGCGATCGGGTGGTGGTGCTCAACTTTGGCCGCAAAATTGCGGAAGGCACCCCCGCGGAGGTTTCCCAAAACCCCGCGGTCATCGAAGCCTACCTGGGGCATTAGTCCACCGGCACGGGAGGCACCATGGCGCACGAACCCCAAACCCTGCCCCAATACCTGCGCTACCGGGCCCGTTTGGCCCCGGACAAGGTGGCCATGCGGGAACGTATCTACGGCATCTGGTCCCCCATCACCTGGCGCGAACTGTATGATTATGTCAAGCACTTTGCCTTGGGGCTGCATGTGCTGGGCCTCAAGCCCGAAGACACCGTGGCCATCATCGGCGACAACCGGCCCGAATGGGTCATTGCCGAGCTCGCGGCGCAGTCCTTGGGCTCCAAATCGGTGGGCATTTATCAAGATTCGGTGGTCGCCGAGGTACAAGACATCGTCACCCGCGCCCGGGCCTCGTTCATCGTGGCCGAGGACCAGGAGCAGGTGGACAAAATCATCGAAATGTGGCCCCACATTCAGGGCCAGGTGCACAAGGTCATCTATTACGACCCCAAGGGCCTGCGCAATTACACCGAAGATTACCTGCTGTACTTCCCCGAGGTGCTGGAGCTGGGCCGCAAATTCGAGGCCGAAAACCCCGGCTTCTACGAAGCCCAGGTGGAAAAGGGCCA
>JALSPJ010000099.1 GCA_026985995.1 Anaerolineales bacterium | reverse complement strand
GGCGGCTTCTGGTCATCCTGAATGCGATGTTGCGGGACCGCACCCCATGGACACCGGAGAAAGCCATGGCCAAAACCTGATTTTTACCCCCTCTACCCTTGACAATTACAGAGTAGCCTCACCGCTCATTGCTCCCTGCCGCCTTTCTTCCGTGCCCATCCGTGTTTTTGCGTGGTTTTTGCATTTTATCCGCGTTTATCCGCGTGCATCCGCGGTTGCATTCCCCGGGCGCAGCACGCCATGCGCCCCTACCGCGCTCCCTGCGCATTGCTCACTGCTGGCCTTCATCTACGATTTCATTCCCCCCGCGCTTGGGAAAAGCGCCGCATCTCTTGGCGTGGACCCCGGCCTTCGGTATACTTAGCATAGCCCACGCACCCGCGCCCCAGTAGCTCAACGGACAGAGCAGCGGCCTTCTAAGCCGTCGGTTGCAGGTTCGAATCCTGCCTGGGGCACTGGCGTTGGCCAACATCCCCTGCAAGGAGCGTTTACCATGCTCGAGCGACCCGGTATCATCAAGTTCGGCTCCCGTCCCGTCACCGTGGTGGGGCCCGACCTCAAGCCCGGCGACACCGCGCCCGAATTCACCGCCACCACCCAGGACTGGCAAGACATCGAAGTCCTGGCCAGCACCCAGGGCAAAGTGCGCATCATCGCCGCGGTGCCGTCCCTCGACACCCCCGTGTGCGACCGGGAAACCCGCCGCTTCAACCAGGCCGCCGCGGCCCTCAGCGACGACATCGCCATCGTCGTCATCAGCGCCGACCTGCCCTTTGCCCAAAAACGCTGGTGCGGCGCCGCGGGCGTAGACCAGGTCATGGTGGTCTCGGACCACAAGGACATGGACTTCGGCGAAAAGTACGGCTGCCTGCTGAAAGAAGTGCGCCTGCTGCGCCGGGCCGTGTTCGTGGTCGACCGCAACGGCAAAATCGTCTATGCCGATTACATGCCCGAGCTGGGCATGGAACCCAACTACGACGAAGTGCTGGCCGCGGCCAAAGAAGCCCTGGCCCACAGCTGACCCTTGGGGGGGCGACCACCCCCCTTGCCGGAGGTCGGGCATGATTCGGGTCGCCATTCTCACCGTCTCAGACCGCTCCTTTCACGGCCAACGCGAAGACTTAGCCGGGCCGGCCCTGGCCCACGCGGTGGCCCAGCAAGGCTGGCAGGTGCTGGCCACCGATGTGGTGCCCGACGAAGCCCCGGCCATTCGCGCCGCGCTGCTGGCCTGGTGCGCCCGGCCCGACATCGACCTCATCCTCACCACCGGCGGCACGGGCTTCGCCCCCCGGGATGTGACCCCCGAGGCCACCCGCGCGGTCATCGAACGCGAGGCCCCCGGCCTGGCCGAAGCCATGCGCGCCGCCAGCCTGCAAATCACCCCCCACGCCATGCTCTCTCGCGCCGTGGCCGGCATTCGCGGCCACACCCTCATCGTCAACCTGCCCGGCAGCCCCAAAGCCGCGGTGGAAAACTTCGCCGTCATCGCGCCCGTGCTGCCCCACGCGGTGCAGCTCTTGCGCCAGGACCCCCGCGCGGAACAAGGCCATCACGCGCCGGCCTGAACCCTTCCCATGCGCCGAGCCCTCGCCCTCGCCCTGGTTTTGACCTGGCTCACCGCGGCCGTGGCCCTCACCCTGAGCACCCAGCGCCCCCTCCCCGCCGCGGTGGTGCAGGGCCTGGCCCACACCGGGGCCGCGCTGCTGGTGGCCGGCGGGCTGGTGTTTTTGGCCCACACCTTGGGCCGCGCCTGGCGCCTTCCCTCGCCGGGCCACCCGTGGCTTGCAGTCGCCTGGCAGGCCGCGGCCGGCGTGTGGGCCCTCAGCGTGCTCACGCTGTTCTTGGGCGTGGTGGGTTGGGCCCGGCCCGGGGTGTTGCGGGGGCTGGCAGCCGCAGGCTGGCTGGTCGCGCTGGGGTTTTTGGGGAACCGGCTCCGCGGCGGCCGGCCGCGCACCCCGCGGCGCGCGCCCGCACCCGGCCCGGGCCCCGGGTGGGCCCTGGCCATGGGCCTGCCCGCGCTGCTGCTGGCCCTGGCCCCGCCCACAGGCTTCGACGCGCTGCTCTATCACCTGCGCCAACCCGAGTGGCTGCTGCAACACGGGCGGCTGCAGCCCTACCCCGTCTACCCCTTCTGGCACCCGGGGCTGCTCCAGGGCCTGTATACCTGGGCCCTGGCCTGGCGCGCGGACCGGGCTGCGCAGCTGCTCAGCCTGGCCTATGCCGCGGCCGCGCTGCTGCTGGCCTGGTGGTGGGCGCGGCAGGCCTTTGGCCCCCGCACCGCGGCCTGGGTGTGGCCCCTGGCCGCGAGCATGGCCTCGGGCCTGCTGCTGGCCGCGGGCGCGTATGTCGATTGGCCCCTGGCCTTCCACGCCACCGCCGCGCTCTATGCCGTGTGGCGGGCCCGGGGGGACGCCAACCCGACCCCCTGGTGGTGGGCCGCGGGGCTCTTCACCGGCCTGGCCATGGCCACCAAATACACCGCGCTGCCCGTGCCCCTCACCGTGGGGCTTTTGGCCCTGCTGACCGGCCCCGGCTCATGGCGCGGCCGGCTCGCGCGCGCCGCCCGGGTGGGGCTGCTGGCCCTGGCCCTGGCCGCGCCCTGGTACGCGCGCAACGCCTACTACATGGGCAACCCCTTCTATCCCTTCGTCTTCGGCGGCTACGGCTGGGATTCCTTCCGCGCCCACTGGCTGGCCGAACCGGGCACGGGCATTGGTTGGCGGTGGCGCGAGTGGCTGCTTTTGCCGTGGAACCTGACCTTAGGCCACCGGGACGCGGCCTACTACCACGGCCGCATTGGGCCCTTATGGCTGGCCCTGGCCCCCCTGGCCGTGGCCGCCGCGTGGCGGCGGTGGCGCCGCGGCCCCCAATGGCAACGCGCGCTGCTGCAAATCACCGGCCTGTTTGGCCTGCTAAGCGGCGGCCTGTGGACCTGGGGCGTGGCCCGTTCCCAGGCCCTATGGCAGGCCCGGCTGTTGTGGCCCGCGCTGGTGGCCGCGCTGCCCTGGTGGGCCCATGCCCTGTGCTGGGCCCGCAGCCTGGACCTGCCCGGCGTGCTGCGACTGCGCTACATCGTGCGGTGGGTGGTGTGGGGCATGGCCGGGCTCACCGTGCTGGAATGGCTGGTCTTCACCGCGGCCCGGCACCCCTTGGCCTACGCGCTGGGCCTGGAGACCCGGGCCGACTACTACCGCCGGGCCCTGCCCGACTATCAGGACATGGCCGACCTGGTGGCCCAAACACCCGCCGACGCGCGCGTGTTCATGTTCTTCGAGCCCCGCAGCTACGGCCTGCCCCGGGAGACCCTGCCCGATGCCATTCTCGACCACTGGGCCTGGTACCGGCACCGCTACGGCAGCCCCCAGGCCGTGGCCCAGGCCCTGGCCTGCGCGGGCTGGACCCACGCGCTGGTTTACACCTGGGGCGCGAATTTCGTGCATGAGGAACGCCCGGCCAAGTTTCCGCCGCGAGACTGGGCCGCGTGGCAGGCGTTTTTGGGCCGGCTGGAACCGGCCGGTCGCCAGGGCAACTACGCGCTTTATCGGCTTCCGAGCGCGAACGCATACAACTGCACGCCAGGGGCCGCGCCCAAATAGCGCCAGTTGGGCCGGGGGCCCGGTTCCACCCACCACGCGGCCAGCCCGGGGGGATGGTTGGCCTCGAGCACCAACCCCACGGCCCCATAGCGTTGGGCCACCGCGGTGAGGGCCCCTGGGCCGCCGGTGGGCGTGACCAGCGCGGGTTCCCCTGTGACCCACACCCACAACGGCGGGTTGACCACCAGCACGGGTCCGGCCTGGGCGTTCTGCGGGGCCAGCTGCTGCCACGCCCGCCAGGCCGTCGCGTAGCGGTCGGCGTCCGCGTTCCAATGCTGCACCCGGCCCCAGGTCAATGCCGCGGTCATGGCCAGCAAGAGCAGCGTGAGGCCGCCGCCCAGCACCCGCCGCGCGCTGGGCCGGTGCCAGCCACGGCGCCGCGCGGCCCAGGTCAGCCCGGTCTCGAAGCCTTCCCCGGCCAAGGCCCACAGCAGGGGTTGAAAGCCCGCGCCGGCGTGAAACCACCCCCCACGCGCGCCGGCAAAGGGGAAGACCACCGTCATCAGCCCCAGCACGGCCAGGTAAAGCCCCACGGCCACCCGCAGGGCCGGCTGCTGCCGGGCCCGCCACCCGGCCAGCAGCACGAAGGGCAGCAGAACGATGCCCCCGTGCACGGCCAGCGTGGTTTGCAGGTTGAGGCCTAAGGCCCAGGCCCGGTCCCGGAGTATCTTTCCCCAGCCCTGGGCCAGCCAGCGTTGGGGAGTGAGCCGGGCCGCGGGGTAACGAAACAGGTCGTTGTATTCGGTGAGCCACAAGGCCCGGCTCTGGCCCGGGGGCCAAAGGCGCCCCCACACCTGCAGGTTGCGGGCCCACCAGGGGGCCATGAGCGCGGCGTAGCCCAGCAGCACCGCGGTCAGGCGCCGCATTCGCCCGGGGCCGCCCCCCAGCGCGGCCGCGAGGGTGGCCAGCAGCCACAGCACCCCCTCGGCCCGGGTGAGATGCACCCCCGCGGCCAACGCGCCCAAGGCGGCCCAACGCCAGGCCCCACGGCCCGCGTCGCGGCAGGCCCCGGGCAGCAGGGCCCAATACAGGCCGCCCAGCACCAGCAACGGCGCGAAGCCATCCACGGCCGGCAGGTAGGCCAGGTAGAAGCCGGCGGCCATGGCCCACAGCCCGGCCCACGCGGAGCCGGTTCCCCCCAAGCCCCAGGCCCGGGCCACCCCCCAGGTGAGCCAGGGCACCGCGGCCGCCAACAGCACGAAGCCCCAGCGCGCGCCCACCCGGTGGAACAGCCCGGCCAGCAGCGCGGGCAGGGGCTGCCAATACGCGCCCGCGGGATGCGGCAGGCCCACGGGGTCGTCGAGATAGTTCCACAGAAAGGGCTCGACCAGGCCCTGCCCCGCGGCCCACGCCCGGCCCACCACCCAGTAGTAGGCCTCGTCCATGTAGCCGGGTGCGCGCTGCCAGATAGCCAGGGCGGCCAGCGCGCCCAGCCACAAAAGCCACGCTCCGGTCAACCAGGCCGGGCGGTGTGCCGCGAAACGCGAGGTTGCCGCGCTGCGCCGCATCGTTCAGCCTCCGGCGAGCGCGGCTTGGTCGTGGCCCGGCTGGTGGTCCAGACCCCACCCCCTAACCCCCTCCCCTCGTCGGGGAGGGGGCATGTGGCCGCCGCGAAGGGCCTGGGCCGCTCTCGGCCCCTCCCCCTTATGAAGGGGGAGGGGTTGGGGTGGGGGATTTTGACCCGCCTGGCCGCGCAAACGGCCCACGGCCCACCATGGCGGCTCAAATGTGGGTAAAAGTAAGCCTTGTAGGGGAGGGGGCATGTGGCCGCCGCGAAGGGCCGGAGCCGCGCGCAGCCCCTCCCCCTGGCGCGCGAGGCTGACTTGTATGCCATCAAGGCGCAGGCGCACTTGCCAGGGCCAAAGGGCTGGGCACGACGCGCCGAAACCCCACCCCCTAACCCCCTCCCCTCGTCGGGGAGGGGGCATGTGGCCGCCGCGAAGGGTCGGGGCCGCGCGCAGCCCCTCCCCCTTATGAAGGGGGAGGGGTTGGGGTGGGGGATTTTGACCCGCCTGGCCGCGCAAACGGCTCACGGCCCACCATGGCGGCTCAAATGTGGGTAAAAGTAAGCCTCGTCGGGGAGGGGGCATGTGGCCGTCGCGAGGGGCCAGGGCCGCGCGCAGCCCCTCCCCCTTATGAAGGGGGAGGGGTTGGGGTGGGGGATTTTGACCCGCCTGGCCGCGCAAACGGCTCACGGCTCCGGTCATGCCCGGGCCTCCTCGGGAGCGCGACGCGGATAAACCACCACATGCCGCGCCGGACCTTTGCCCTGGGATTTGGTTTCCACATCGGGCCGATGATGCAGAGTCACATGGATGAGCCGACGCTCGTGGGCCGGCATGGGGGGCAGGGGCACGGGTTTGCCCTGAGTCAGGGCTTGCTGCGCGGCCGCCTCGGCCATCTGGCGCAGTTCCTGGGCCCGGCGGGTTTGCTCCACATCTTCGGTCAGGGTGAGCACCACCCGCCGCCCCAAACGATGGCTGGCCATGAGCTGCACCAGCAGCCGCAGGGCTTCCAGCCGGTCCGTGTGCTCCGCGGCGGTGAGCAGTTCCATATCGGGGCCCCACACCACCACCCGCACCTCGCCGGCGTTGGGGTCCCGGCGGCCCTCGGTGAGCACGCGAAACGAAAGGTCCAGTCGCAGCAGCTGGCGCATTTGGCGCAGCAGGGTCAGCACCTCGCGTTCCACCCGGGTGAGGGCCGGCGTGGTTTCACGCGTCGCGCTTTTGCGCACCAGGGCCCGGCGGGCGGCTTCACGGCCCACGCCGCGGCGTTTGCGTCGCGCCCGCCAGGGATTGTTCTTGGTCATGGGTTCCCCTCCGTTCTTCCGGGGAACCCGGCCCAACCCGACGGCTCAGCGCCGCCAGAACTTCAGGTCATCCCACGAGAGTTTGCCCATGAACGCATATTGGGCAATCATCACCACATTGCTGACCAGGAAATACAACGCCAAACCCGACTGAAAAGTGAGTGCGAAGTAGCCCAGCATGAGGGGCATGTACACGGTCATCATCTGGTTCATGGCCTGGGCTTGCTGACCGTCGCCCGTAGAAGGCGTGGTGCTGGAGACGGCCTTGGACTGCACATACGAGGTCAGCGCCACCAAAATGGCCATGACGGGGATGCCAAAGGGCAGGCCGGGAATGTGCAAGCGTTCGGGGTAGGCCAGGTTCATCCACAAGAACTGGCCGTCGATGGGAATGAGCCGCGCGGGGTTGAGCGCGGGGTAGAGCAAACGGGCCAGTTCCAGCAGTTGGGCCGGGGTGTTCCCCAGGGCTAAGATGACGGCCTGATACAGGCCGAAGATGATGGGAATTTGCACCAACATGGGCAGGCACGAGGCAAAGGGGTTGACGCCCAGCTCGGAGTAGAGTTTCATCTGCTCCTGGGCCAGGCGCTCCCGGTCGTTTTTGTACTTGCGCTGGATTTCCTTCCACTTGGGATGCTCTTGCAACTTGCGCATGGCCTCGGCGCTTTTGGTTTGCTGGTGCATGAGGGGCGCCAGCACCAGGCGCACCAAAATGGTGAAAACGATGATGGCCACGCCGAAGTTGCCCACCAGGTCATAAATCCACAACAGCAGGTTGAGCATGGGCTGCACAACAAGGGTCGTCCACATGGGCCTTTGTCCGTTTCAGCAGGGTCGGGGTCCGGGGGAAAGGCTCCGCTCGGACCGGGGGCGAGTTATTTCTCAAAAGTCAAGGACCAGACCAAAGCGCCGTCGCTGCGCACCGCCAGCAGGGGGGCTTTGGGGTCCGACGGGGCCACCAGCAAACCCAGCTCGGGCACCGGCAGGGGCCCGGCCTCGATGGCCGCCTCGGCCAGGGCCTTGGTCCACTTCACCGCGCCGCTGGCCGCGTCCAGCGCCACCAGCTGGCCCTGGCGGGTGGTGACGAAGACGGTATCCTCCACCACCGCGGGCGCGCCAATGACGCCGCCCGGCACCTCGGTCTGCCAACGCACCTGACCATCGCCGCGGGCCAGGGCATACACCTGACCTTCCATATCGCCCACCACCAGCGCGTCATCGCCCAAGGGCGTGGGGCTGTGCCACACCCAGGCGTCGGTAGGCGTTTGCCACAGCACCTGGCCCTGGGCCGCGTCCACCGCGGCCACCTGGGTGGCCAGCTCGCCCACATAGAGGACGCCATCCAGCAAAGTGGGCGTGGAAGTCAGCGCGCCTTCCATCTTCAGCCGCCACAGCTCCTTGCCGGTGGCCGCGTCCAGGGCATAAAGGTGGTGGTCCATGGAAGCCAGATACAGCCGTTGGCCGTCGGTGGCCGGTGGGGCCCAGAGCGCGGCCTGGGTGGTGAAGGTCCAGCGCAGCTGGCCGTTGGGTTCCAACGCATAAAGAGTGCCATCCGCGTTGGGCGCGTAGATGGCGTTGGGCGTGACCAGGACCGCGCCGATGTAACGGTCTTGCGCCCGGTCGAAGGTCCACTGCACCGCGCCGGTGTTGGGGTCCAGCGCGTAAAGCACCTTGTCGTAGCCGCCCACGATGAGGCGCTGGCCGTCCGCGGTGAGCCGCGGGGGGGCGAAAAAGAGACGGTTGCGTTCGGGCTCCTGGGGGAAGGACCACCGCAGGGCGCCGGTATTCCGGGCCACCGCGTGCACCTGCTGCTGATACGCGACCCACACCGTCTCGTCATCCACGCCCACGCCGGGCCAGCTGCCCGGGGCAATGCGGCTGCAACCGGCCGCGGCCACGGCTGCCAGCAGCGCCAAACCAAACCACACACGTGCAAAGGACTTCATGGCATCTGTCTTCCTCATCGACGATGGCCCTCAAGGCACGGGGTCATACCCGCCGGGGTTGAAGGGATTGCACCGCAGCACCCGCCACACGGCCAGCAAGCCGCCCTTGAGCGCGCCGTGCTTGTAGACCGCCTCATAGCCGTAGTGGGAGCAGGTGGGGTAGAACCGACAGGTATTGGCCGGCATGAGGCGCGAAAAAGTGAGCTGATAAGCCCGAATGAGCAACAGCAGGGCCCAACGGGGCCAATAGCGCGGGGTGCGGGGCAACGCGGAAAGAGGCGACAACGGTGGGTTTTCGGGCCGAAAGCCCCACGGGAAGGGTTGCTCTTGGGACGCGGCCTTTTGTTCGGGGCTCATGGGGAACCCTCCTCACGGCCCGGGTTTGGGGACGCCGGCGACGCGGTGAGCCCGGCTTGCTGCAGCAGCGCGTCCACCGCGTCTTGCAACGCGGCGAAAGACGCTCGCGCGGCCCGGGGGCGGGCAATCCACCACAGGTCGTAGCCCGGGGGCAGGTGGGGCAAACGGGCGCGCAAAATCTCCCGCAGCCGGCGCTTGACTTTGTTGCGCACCACGGCCGTGCCCACCTTGCGCCCCGCGGTGACGCCCATGCGCACCAGGGGCAGGTCGTTGGCCGCGACCCGCAACACCAAAAGCGGGTGCACATACACCCGCCCCGTGTGGCGCAAACGCCGAAAATCCCGCCCGCGACGCAGGCGATAGATGCGCTTCACCGCCGCAGCTCACCGCACCGCCCGCCGGGCTCAATGCCCTTTCCAGTTGATGCGTTTCACATGTTCGTTCATACGCACGGTGAGCCGATGGCGGCCCTTGAGGCGCCGGCGCTTGAGCACCTTGCGACCGCCCCGGGTGGCCATGCGGGCCCGAAAGCCGTGCACCCGCAAACGACGCCGAATTTTGGGCTGATAAGTGCGCTTGGTCATGGTGTCACACTCCGTGCCAAAATTTGCGGTTCGGACATGCCAAAAGGCGCCCCTGCGCGCACACGCGGGGGCGCGGGCCCATACCAAACCGGGCCGATTATACATCAGCCTGCCCCACGGGTCAAATGCCGCCGCAGGGCGCGGGGTGTTTTCTACACCAACGGCCCCAACCAGGCCGATTTGCGCATTTCACACGGGGGCACAGAGCGCACGGAGAGGATAGAGTATAAATTTTCTCGTTCCTCTGTGTTCCCCGTGCCCCGGGGTGCTTTTCTTGGTGCCTGGAACAGCCCCGGGGCCGCGCGTTATCCCCACGGCACCTCCAGGCCCAGGCCCAGCTGTTGGGCCCGCGCCAGCGCCACGCGCGCGGCCACGGCGTCCTGCACGGCCAGGCCCACCGACTTGAACAGGGTGATTTGCGCGTCGTCCTGCCGCGCCGGGGCCCGGCCCAGCAGCACTTCCCCCAGCTCCGCGGCCACATGGGCCCGGGTGATGAGCCCCTGCCGCTCGGCCTGGATGAGGTCCCCGGCCTCGGCCCAGGCCGCGTCGCGGGCGTCGACCACCACATAGGCCCGGGCCACCACCGCGGCGGGGATTTCGGCCATGTCGGGGGTGTAGGCGCCGATGGCGTTGATGTGCGTGCCCGGGCGCACGGCCTCGGCCGGAAAGACGGGCGTGGGGGAAGTGGTGGCCGTGCACACCACATCGGCCTGGGCCAGAGCTTCGGCCGGCGACGAGGCCACACGCACATCCGCGGGCACCGGGCCCTGCCCGGCCATCTCCGCGGCCAGGGCCTGCGCCCTGCTCGGGTCGCGGTCATACACCCACACCCGCTCGATGGGCCGCACCGTACACACGGCCTCGATTTGCGTGCGGGCCTGGGTTCCCGCGCCAAACACGGCCAGCACCCGGCTGTCGGCGCGGGCCAGCACATCGGTGGCCGCGCCCGAGGCCGCGCCCGTGCGCAGGGCCGTAAGGGTGCCGCCTTCCAGCAGACCCACCACCTGGCCCGTGGTCGGTTCCAGCACCAGCACCGCGGCGTGAATCAAAGGCAGCCCCCGTTGGGGGTTGGCGTTGTACACCGTCACGGCCTTGAGGCCCAGGGCCTCGTGCTCGCCGTGCACCGCGGCCGGCATGAACAGGGCCAGGCCGTCGTGCTCGGGCATGGCCAGGCGGGTGCGCAGAGGCACCTCGGCCTGCCCGGCGGAATAGGCCGCGAAGGCCTGCTTCATGGCCGCGATGGCCTCGGCCATGGGCAGCGCGGCCCGTACCGCGGCTGCGTCCAACACCCGTATGCGGTTCATGGGTCGCCTCCTTCGCCGGTGAGGGCATCCCAGCGATGGCGCAAGAAAAGGGCGTCGTCTTCCAGAATGGGGCTTTCGCACAAAATGCGCCCGCGCGCGCCGAAATCGTGCAGCGCGCGCAGCACCGCATCCACATCCAGGTCCGCGTCGGCGAAGACCAGGTGTTCCTTTTCGCCCTTAGGGCCGTAGGCGATGCCCGAAAGGTGAATGTGCAGCCGCTGCAACGCGTCGGCGCCCAAGGCCCGGCCATAGGCTTCCAGCACCCGGGCCCACTCGTCGTAAGAATTCATGCTGCCGTCGCCGGGGCGAGCGTGCAAATGCGCGAAGTCCAGGCACGGTTCCACCCGGCCCGGAAAGGCCCGGGCCATGGCCAGCACATCGTCTAAGGAGCCGAGCATGGCGCTCTTGCCCATGGTTTCGGGCCGCAGCACCACCTGCACGCCCTGGTCGTCCAAAGTCTGCAGCACTTCTTCCAGCCGCTGCAGGGCCTTGGGCAGCACCTCGGCCGCGGGGCGGCCAAAATACGAGCCCGGATGGAAGACGATGTCGGTCGCGCCGGCCTTCCAGCCCCAAAACGCGGCGTCGAGCAGCCGCTTGCGGCTCTTGGGCCACTCTTCGTCGTCCGCGTTGAGGTTGATGAAATAGGGCGCGTGCACGCTGAGCGCGATGTCAAGGTCGCGGGCCGTGTCGCGAATTTTGGCCGCGGTTTTTTCGCTCACCCGCACCGAGCGCACCCAGCCCAATTCCAACGCGTCCAGGCCCAGCTCGGCCAAGCGCTTCAGGCCGCCCACCGTGCCCCCTTTGGGGGTGGATTTGGGCGAGCCTACGGTGCCAAAACGAAACGCGCGTGGGGTCATGGTTACCTTCCTCGGCAAAAAAGTGGGGGGAACCGAACGGGCGCGGCCGGGCCGCAGGCCGGTTCCCCCGGCTCATGCGGCGTCAGGGGGCGGTTCGTCGGGCGCTTCGGCCACCACATAGAGGGGCCGGCCCTTGATTTCGTCGTAGATGCGGCCGATGTATTCGCCCAGGATACCCAAGGAAATCAGCTGCACGCCGCCCAAAAAGAGCACCGCGATGAGGGTGCTGGCCTGGCCGTAAAAGGCCTGGCTGCCGGTCATGCGGGCCACGGCCACGATGGGAATGGCTACGATGGCCAGCCCGGCGCTCAAAAAGCCCATGTAGGTGGCCAGCTGCAGGGGGAAGTACGAAAAGCCCGTGATGGCATCCAGGGCGAATTTGAGCATCTTGCGCAGGGGGTATTTGGTTTCGCCGGCGAAGCGGGGGGCCCGCTTGTAGGGCACCCCAATCTGGCGGAACCCCACCCAGGCGACCATGCCCCGCAGAAAGCGATGCCGCTCGCGCATCCGGCGCAGCACTTCCACCACCCGCCGATCCATCAGCCGAAAGTCGCCTGTGTCCAGGGGAATGTCGACATTGGTGATGCGTCGGATGAGGCGGTAGAACAGGGCCGCGGTGGTGGTCTTGAACCAGGTTTCGCCTTCCCGGGCCTGGCGCACGGCATACACCACCTGATAGCCCTCCCGCCATTTTTCCACCAGCCGGGGGATGACCTCGGGCGGGTCTTGCAGGTCCGCGTCCATGATGACCACGGCCTGCCCCCGGGCGTAGTCCAGCCCCGCGGTAACCGCGATTTGATGCCCGAAATTGCGGGCGAAAATCACCGCGCGCACATGCTGCGGGTCCTGGGCCCGCAATTGGCGCATCAGCTCGGTGGAACCGTCGCGAGAGCCGTCGTCGACCAGGACCAGTTCCCAGGGCTCGCCCAGGTCTTCCATCACGGCCCGCACCCGGCGGTACAGCTCGGGCAGGCTTTCGACCTCGTTGTAGACGGGCACGACCACCGAAAAAGTGGGCGCGGCGGCATTGGGGTGCGCCATGGGAGGCCTCCTGGGGCGTCAAGGCTGCTGGCTTCAATTGTACTGCATAACGCAAAGGCCCCCATGCCGGGGGCCAGGGATTTTCGCCACGCCGCGCGGGCGGCCTCATTCCACCCGCACAATGCGCACCTTGAAGGTCGCGCCCGGCGCGTGGACCTCCACCACATCGCCGGGTTTGTGACCCAGCAGGGCCTTGCCCAAGGGCGATTCGTTGGAAATGTAACCTTTCGCGGGGTCGGCTTCGGCC
>JALSPJ010000098.1 GCA_026985995.1 Anaerolineales bacterium | reverse complement strand
GACCCTCATCCCCTCTTTCGTGTTCCTCGAGGCGTCGCTGGCCGTGCTGGGCCTGGGCGACCCGGTGCTGCCCACCTGGGGCAAAATCATCGACGACGCCCGGGCCAATGGCGCGCTCTATCAAGGGCTGTATTATTGGGTGCTGGAGCCCTCGTTCCTGCTCATGGTCACCGGCATCGGCTTCGCCATGTTGGGCTTTTCGCTGGACCGCATCTTCAACCCCCGCTTGCGGGAACTGTGATGGCGCTGCATTCACCCGGCAGATGAGGAGCGGAATTCTCCATGAACGGCCAAACTTCTTCTTCCCCGCAATTTGTGCTCAAAACCGAGGATTTGGTGCTCTACTTCCGCACCACCAAGGGCGTTGTGCAAGCCGTGGACCATGTGGATTTCGAATTGCCCGAGGGGCGGGCCGTGGTGGTCATTGGCGAATCGGGGTGCGGGAAGTCGTCCTTCGCCAAAGCAGTGCTGCGCTTGTTGCCCCGCAATGTCGCTGTGTACAGCGGCCGGGTGTATCTCGACGGCGAAGACATCATGGCCCTGGACGACGAAGAATTTCGCCTGCGCATTCGCTGGGCCAAGATGTCGTTGGTGCCCCAGGCCGCGATGAACGCCCTCAACCCCGTGCTGCGGGTGAGCGACCAGGTGGCCGAACCCCTGCTCATTCACGATTCCACCTTCAGCAAGGCCGAAGCCCTGGACCGGGTGCGGGAGATGTTCCGCTATGTGGGCGTGCCCGAATCCTTCCTGCATCGCTACCCCTTCGAGCTCAGCGGTGGCATGCGCCAGCGGGTGGCCATTGCCATGGCCCTCATCACCCAGCCCCGGCTCATCATTCTCGACGAGCCCACCTCGGCCCTGGATGTGCTCACCCAGGCCAACATCATGAATGTGCTCAAGAAAATCAAGTGGGAAACGGGCACCAGCTACATGCTCATCACCCACGATGTGGCCACTTCCAGCGAACTGGCCGACGAGGTGGCCGTGATGTATGCCGGCCAAATGGTGGAAAACGCGGACGCGGATGTGTTCTTCAAGGAACCGCTGCATCCTTATGCTCGCATGTTGATGGCCGCGGTGCCCAAGCTGCGCGGCGACGAAGACCTGGAATTCATCCCCGGGCAGCCGCCCAGCCTGCTCAACCCGCCCACCGGCTGCCGTTTCGCGGCCCGTTGCCCCTTCCGCTTCGAAAAGTGCGATGAAGACCCGCCCATGTTCCTCGTCGATGGGCGCAAGGTCAAGTGCTGGCTGTTCGAGAAAGACGCGCAGGGCGTGTATGGCGGCGCTGCTGCGCGCGCCGAAAACCCCGCGTAGGGAGGCTCTGGCATGGCGACGATGACGCAAACTTCCCCCGCCGGCGCAAGCACGCAAACCGATGCCCCGCTGCTTTCGGTGCGCAACCTCAAGGTGTGGTATGAGCTGCGCAAGTGGGGCTTTGGCCTGGCCGGGTATGTCAAGGCCGTGGACAATGTCACCTTCGACCTGCATCAGGGCGAGGCCATCGCCATTGTGGGCGAAAGCGGCTGCGGCAAATCGAGCCTGATGAAGGCCATCTTGGGCCTGGTGCGCCCCCACGACGGCCAGATTCTCTTCCAGGGCCAGGATATTTTCGCCGGCGGCCGCCAGGGCCTGCGCTGGTATCGCTCTCAGGTGGGCTATGTGCAGCAAGACCCCTTCGGCGCGTTGCCGCCGTTCATGAGCGTGCGCCGCATTCTGGAGGAACCCCTCATTCTGGTGGGTGTCAAGGACCGGGAAGAGCGCCTGGCCCGCATTCGCGAGGTCATGGAAGAGGTCAAACTCAGCCCGCCTGAAGACTTCCTCAACAAATTCCCCCACATGCTCAGCGGCGGGCAGCAGCAGCGGGTGGTCATCGCCCGGGCCATGATTCGCAACCCCAAGCTCATGGTCGCGGACGAGCCCGTTTCCATGCTCGACGCGTCGGTGCGGGTGGAAATTTTGAAGCTGCTGCGTCAGATTCAAGAAGAACACAACTTGGCCGTCATTTACATCACCCACGACCTTTCCACGGTGCGCTACTTCTCGGAGCGCATTTTCGTCATGTACGCCGGCAAGGTCATCGAGAAGGCCCCCACCGACGAGCTGCTGTGGCATCCGCAGCATCCGTACACCCTGGCCTTGCTGAACGCCATTTCGGACCCCGACGCGGCCAACGCGCGCAAGTTGCGGGAAGTGCCCCCCGGTGAGCCGCCCAGTTTGGTCACGCCGCCGCCGGGCTGTCGGTTCCACCCCCGGTGCAAATATGCCATTCAGGGCGAGTGCGATGTCAACGAGCCGCCCGAGTTCGAGCCCCGGCCCCAGCATTTCGCGGCCTGCTGGCTTTACGACGAGCGTTATGGCCAACAGCGGGCGGCCCTGGAAGCCGACAAGCCCTGGTGACCCACGCGCGCTCCGGCCGAGCGCCGGTTCCCCACCCCCGTGAGGCGTGGGCATGTTGACGAGCCGCTGGTCTCCCCGTGGAATGCTGATTTTGGCCGCCCTGTTGCTCCTGGTGGGCACAGGGCTGCCCTTTTTGATGGTGGTGCGGGTGCTCGAAGCCACTTTTGCTCTGGCCTTTGTGAGTTACGGGGCCACCATAGCCGGCGCATTTTTGGGTTACCTGGGTGTGTTACACTATCTGCGCCCCCCACGCCGCTTTTAGCCCCTGGGGGAATATCTTTTGGGGCCGGGCGCCATGCCAGCCAACACCGCGACGCTTTTCATCTTCAACCCCACGGCCAACAACGGCCAGGCCGCGCGCCTGGAGCCCGCGTTGCAAGCCGCGTTGCGCGACGCATCCCAGCCCTGGGAGTGGGCGCGCACCCAGGGCCACGGTCACGCGGTGGGCCTGGCCCACGCCGCGGCCCAAGAGGGCTTCCGCCGGGTGGTGGCCCTGGGCGGCGATGGCACCGTGCACGAGGTGCTCAACGGCCTGATGCAGGCGCCCCCCGAGCAGCGCCCCGAGCTGGCCGTGGTGCCCATTGGCACGGGCAACGATTTCGCCTTTGCCATGGGCGCGCCCCGAGACCCCCAGGCCGCGGTGCGTTGGGCCCTGGACGGGGTGGCCCGACCCATTGATGTGGGGCGGGTGCACGACAATTTGGGCCGCACCGCCTTTTGGGGCAATACTTTTGGCATCGGCTTCGATGCCATCGTCACCATTCGCTCCCGGGTGTTGCCGCTGCGGGGCTTTGCCCGCTACCTGGTGGCCGTGCTGCAAACCATCTTTCTCGACCATCAGCCCTGGCAGGCCCGACTGGTGGTCGATGACCAGGCCGAGGAGGCCGGGTTCCTCATGCTGGTGCTGTGCAACGGCCCCCGGGAAGGTGGCGGGT
>JALSPJ010000097.1 GCA_026985995.1 Anaerolineales bacterium | reverse complement strand
TGAAGCCCAAGCAGTTTGATGCCCAAGCCATTTGTAATCTCAACATCGCCTATGTCAAGCCTTCCAGACGCAAAAGGGGTACAAAAGCCTGACGGACAGTGGGGTACAACCCTACACCGGCTAACACACGCTGCGCCCCTACCGTGCTGACCGCTGACTACTGTCGTTCATCCGCGGTTTTGGCCCGCCGCAGCCGCCGCCACAGCCAGCGGGCCAGCAGCACGAAGGGCGCAGCCACCAACGCCAGCAACAGCAGATAAGGCAGCACGAAGAGCACCAGCCAGATGAGCAGGTTGACCAGCCCCTGGACGGCCCGCACCAGGGCCCGCAGGGCATCCCGGGCCACGCCTTGCGGCTCCCACCCGGCCACTGAGATGGGCTCGTCGGCCGCCACGGGGATGAATTCCACCTCCACCAGAGCATAAGCCACCGATTCTTTCAAATAACGCATCCGGCCCTGCAGCACCTCGATTTGCTCCCGCACCTGCATCAGCTCCCGGTAGATATCCAACACCTGCTCGGTGTCGGTGGCCTGTTCCATCAAACGCCGCAGTTCGGCTTCCGCGGCTTGCAGGTTGCGCAGGCGGGCTTCCAGGTCCACATACTCGTCGGTCACATCCTGGCCCTGCAAATCCTTACGCTCCACCCGCACGGCCAGGCTCACCACCTGCTCCACCGCGGGCAGAAACTGGTCCGCCGGCACCCGGAAGGAGAGATGGCCATACAGCACCCGTTTGCCCGAGGGCAGGGTGCGCTCCGTCAGGCTGCTGTTGACCACATAGCCGCCGTGGGCTTCGGCCCAGGCGATGACCTGGTCTTGGGCGCTGGGCGGGTCCTCCACCACCACGGCCAGGTCCGCGGTCTTGATGACCAGTCGCTCGCCCGACGGCGCGGCCGCGGACACATCCGCCGGCATGACTTCGGCCTGCCGGGCCACGGCCGGGGCCGAGGCGGCCAGGGGCATGGCCTTATCGGCCGGTTCCACCGCCAACGCCTCTTGGCCCTCCATGGGCGGCAGCGCGGCCTTGCGCATCGCGCAGCCCGCCACCATGGCGGCCAACAACATGCCCATGAGGAACCAGCCCACCCGCCGCACGCAGGGACGGGCCCACGAAGGCTTCCACATCATCGCCATACCTCCAGGGGAAAGGGGAAGGAAACCGAGGGCCGGGTGCGGCCCCTTTGGTCATGATTCTCAACGCCCGGGAGGCGGGTTGGGTTCCCCATGTTGGCGGTGCAGGGCGCGGCAGGTCAACGGCCCTCGCGCAGGCGCTGGGCAAAGCGGCGGGGCAAGGCCGGCACCCGGGCGAAGCGCGCCATGGCCGCGTCGAGGTCATAAGGCACCCGATGCCAGGTCCACAGGTTGGTCTCGGGGTCATAGACTGCATACGCGGCCCGGGGGTCGCCATCCCGGGGTTGGCCCACCGAGCCGGGGTTGAGCAACACCCCGCCCGCAGGCAGTTGGACGGCGCGACCATACAGGCTTTCGTCGGGGCGCAGCAGGCGCACCTGACCCTCGGCATCCTGCACCCACGCCAGGGGGATGTGAATATGGCCGATGAACGCGTAGGGCCGTTCGAGGCGGGCTAAGTTGGCCCGGGCGCTGTCTTCGCTGAGCACATACTCCTGCAGGGGCTCCCGCAGGCTGGCGTGCACCAGGGTCACCCGGGGCAAATCCACCCGGGGGGAACATTCGGCCAGGAAGGCCAGGTTTTCCGCGCTGAGTTCCTGCTGGGTCCAGAGCAGCGCGCGCTGGGCATTGAGGTTGAACCAGCCCAAAGGCAAACGGCCGACGACGGCCGCGTCGTGGTTCCCCAAAAGGCAAATGCGCTGAGGCAAGGAACGCAGCCGCTCGAGCACCGCGTTGGGGTCCGGCCCATACCCCACCGCGTCGCCCAGAAACCAGTACGCGTCGGCCGAACCGGCGTGTTCCAACACGGCTTCGAGCGCGACGATATTGGCGTGAATGTCGGAAAACACCACGATGCGCATGGCAGCCTCTATGCGGGGGGCAGGTCTTGGGGGCTGAACGCGTGGGGCAAGAGCTCGGCCAAATCGGTTTCCAGCACCGTCCGGCCCTGGGCGTCGACAATCAAAATGGGAAGTTTCGCGGCGAATTCGCGCAGGGTTTGACGGCATGCACCGCACGGTGTGCCGCCGTTGACGGTGGCGACCACTAAGGCCCGAAAACGGCGATGCCCTTCGTGCACCGCGCGGGCCACGGCCACCCGTTCCGCGCAAATGCCCAGGGGGTACACCGCGTTTTCCACATTGGAACCGGTGACGATGCTGCCGTCGGCGGTCAACAGGGCCGCGCCCACGGCATAGCCCGAATAGGGCGCGTAAGCCCGTTGGCGGGCTTCCAGGGCCGCGGTCACCAGGGGATGCCAGTCGATGTTCGTGGTCATGAGGAAACCTCCGCGGGGGCCGAGGGGGATGGGGGAGGCAACCGCCGCAGCCGGACCTGCTGGATGCGCCGGCCTTCGACCTTTTCCACGGTCATATCCCAGCCCTGGACCTGCAAGTGCTCCCCCTCTTGGGGAATGCGGCCCAGGCGGCTGTAGATGAAGCCGCCCAAGGTGTCGGCCACGCGGCGGTCGAAATGGGTGCCCAGCAGGTCGTTGACATCGTCCAGGTCCACCCGGCCCCAAAAGAGATATTCGTCGTCGCTCAGTTTGCGGTACGAAGCGGCTTCACCCCGGTCATACTCATCCAAAATCTCGCCCACAATCTCTTCGACGATGTCTTCCAGGGTGACCAAACCGGCCACGCCGCCATACTCGTCGATGACGATGGCCAGGTGAATGCGCCGGGACTGCATCTCGGCCAACAGCTCGTCGGCCCGCTTGGCTTCGGGCACAAAGTAGGGTTCCCGCAACAGGGGACGCACATCCTGCTCGGCCTGGGAGCCGTTCCAACAGTAGCGCAGCACATCTTTGCTATACAGCACGCCCACGATGCGGTCCACCCGCTCCTCATAGACCGGCACCCGCGAGAATCCGGTTTCGAGCAGCACCTGCACGGCCTGCCGCAAAGGCGTGGTCACATCTAAGGTGACCATGTCCACCCGAGGGACCATGATTTCTCGCACCAGGGTGTGGCTCAGGCGAATGACCGCGTAGACCATGTGCTGCTGCCGGGGGGCCAAATGGCCCACGCCCGCCGCGGCCAGCAAAGTACGCAGCGTTTCGGGGCTGAGGGCCACGGCTTGCTCTTCCCGGCGGGGGGCTAAGGTATCCAAAAGCGCGGTCACCGGGCGCAGGGCCAGGCCCCAGGCTACGGCCCACGGGGCCAGGCGACGCAACCACACCCGGGGCCGGGCGGCCACTTGCGCGTCGGCCCAGGCTTCGGCCAGCAGCAGGGCCAGCCAGGCGAGCAGCACGGCCAGCCACCATTGCTCGCGGCCCAGGAAGGCCGCCAGGCCCAAAGCCAGGCCGTGCAACGCCAGCAGCCCCGCGTGCGCGGCCCGCTGCACCGCCGGCCGGCGCGCGGCCAGGCGTTCCACCAGCGCGGCCAAACGGGGCTGCCCCGCGGCCAGGGCTTGCAAATCGCCCGCTGGGCGGCGGGCCAGGGCCAACATCAAACGCAGCCCAACATCCAAAGCCAGAACCAGGGCCAACGCGGCCCAACCCAGGCTCACCAAAGCCGATGGGGCCAGCGGAAGACTGTCGTCCATGTTTCGCTCAAGGTTCCTCGGAAGGGGGCTCGGGCCGCGGCAGGCGGCGGATGACCCGGGCCGGTACGCCGACGGCCAAAGTGTAGGGGGGCACATCCTTGGTCACCACCGAACCGGCGCCGGTACGCGCGCCCTCGCCAATGCGCACCGGTGCGACCAACATGGTGTCGCTGCCGATGAACGCGCCGGGGCCGATGTAGGTGGGGTGTTTGCGCTGGCCGTCGTAATTGCAGGTGATGGTGCCGGCGCCAATGTTCACCCCGGCCTCGATGGTGGCGTCGCCGATGTACGAAAAATGCCCCATCTTCACGCCCGGGCCCAGGTAGGCGTTCTTCACCTCGCCGAAGTTGCCCATGTGCACGCCCCGGGCCAGGTGCGCGCCCTTGCGCAGGTGACCGTAAGGGCCAATGTCTACCTCGTCTTCCACCCGGGCCTGCTCGAGCACCGAGGCGAACACCCGACAGCGCGCGCCGATGTGGGTGTCGCGAAGATAAGCGTTGGGCCCGATGTCGCATTCGGGGCCGATGTGGGTGTCGCCCAGCAGGTAAGTGTCGGGCCACACCACCGTATCGCGGCCGATGGTCGCCGTGTCTTCCACATACACCCGCCGCGGGTCCACGAAGGTCACGCCCTCGAGCATCCAGCGGCGCACAATGCGCTGCTGCAGCACCGCGGCGGCCTCGGCCAAATGCACCCGGGTGTTCACGCCCACGGCCTCGGTGGGGTCTTCCAGCACCAGCGCGTGCACAGCCCGCCCCTGGGCCACGGCCAGGGCCACGGTGTCGGTCAAATAATACTCGCCTTTGGGGGAAAGGGGCAGCGCCTCCAGCGCGGGCCACAGCCATTCGGCGTCGAAGGCGTACACGCCCACATTGAGCTCCCGAATGGCCTTTTGCTCGGGGGTGGCGTGGGCCTCTTCCACAATGGCCTGCACCCGACCCTGGGGGTCGCGCACAATGCGGCCAAAGCCGCGCGGGTCGTCGGCCACCACGGTGAGCAGGGTGATGGGGCCGTCGTGTGCGGCGTGGGCTTCGAGCAGCGCGCGCAGGGTCTCGGCCCGCAGCAGGGGCATGTCGCCGTTGGTCACCAGCACGGTGCGCACCCGACCTTCCAGCACGCCGCGGGTGCGGCGCACCGCGTCGCCGGTGCCCAAGGGTGGGTCTTGCACCACATAGCGGGCCCGGTCGGGCCCCAAGCCCTGGCGCACCCGCTCGGCCTGGTGCCCAATGACCACCACAGGCCGCGCGTTCGTGGCGGCTTCCACGGCCCGCAGGGCGTATTCGGCCATGGGACGGCCCAACAGGGGGTGCAGCACCTTGGGCAGGGCGGATTTCATGCGGGTTCCTTTGCCCGCGGCCAATACAACGCCGACGACTTCAGCCATGGTTTTCCCTCAATTCCAGCGAATAGAAGCGGCCCAAGTATAGCATACTTACGGCTTGAGGCCGGTCATCACCGCCTGGGCAACGAGCACGCCCACCAGCAGCCCGCCGAAGACTTCCCACGGGGTGTGGCCCAGCACTTCCCGCAGCGCGGGGCCGTCCCACACGCCGTGTTGCAGTTCGTCGAAGAGGCGATTGATGCGGGCCGCGTGTTCCCCGGCCGCGCGGCGCACCCCCGCGGCGTCGTACATCACAATCATGGCCACCACCACGGCCAGGGCGAACAAAGGCGAGGCAAAGCCGCGCGTCAGGCCAATGGCATGGGCCGCGGCCGCGGCCAGCGCGGCGTGGGAGCTGGGCATGCCGCCGGGCGCGAACATCAGGCGCCCATCGAAACCCCGACCCCGCAGCGCGTGCCACCACGGCTTGAGCCCCTGGGCCACCACCATGGCCAGCAGTGCAGCCAGCAACACCCGGTTGTGTCCGACCTGCAACCACCACTCGGCCATCACACGCCTCGCGCCCGTGTTATTCCGGCCAGGGTAAAGGCAAGCCGTAGCCATACACGGGCCCGGCCTCGGTTTCGACCACTCGGCCAACGAGGGGTTGACGCACCCGCAGCAGGCTGCCGGCATCCCAACGGGGCACAATGCCGCCCAGCACGGGGTGCCCGGCCACGGGTTCCACCGGGGAACCGGGCTCGGGGGCCGCGCGGCTGAGCAAATAGACCAGCCCCGGACCCGGCTTGGGCAAGATGGGCTGAATGAGCACAGGGCAGGGTTCGCCCGTGTCGCCGGTGCGCACGCAGCGGGCCGGGCCCCAGGGGTTGTCGCGCAGCCACGCGACCAAGGCCTGCTTCCAGGCCGTGCGCCAGGGGGTGCCGTCGGCCAAAGTCTTGGGCCCACTTTGCAGCCACCACACGCCCAACCACAACCCGACCACAGGCCCAAAGCGCACCCGCCCATCGGCGGTCGGCCGCCAGAGTTCGGTTTGTTCCCCGGGCAGGCGGCTCTTTTCGGCCAGCTCCTGCGCGCTCAGGCGCAGCAGGCCCCCTTGCAAGGCCCGGGCCTCGGGCCCCACGAGCAGGGGCGTTGGGTCTTTGCCTTGCAGCGCCTGGGCCAAAATGCCGGCCGAGAAAAAGCGCGCCGAGGCCAGCTCGGGATGCGAGCCCACTGCGTCCCGCTGCTGGGGCGGCCACAGCCAGCGGCTCGCGGGAGGCCAGGGGTAAAAACGCACCCACCCCGCATAGGGGAACGCGGAAGTCAACAAAAAGGGCGGCCGGCCCGCTCGGAAGGGTTCCCACCACAACGCCTCCGCCTGGGCCGAACCCTGGGCCCGGCCCCAGGCCGCGGCCAACGACGCAAAGAGCGCGTCGGACGGGATGGTGGGCAGGTGCGGGTCCAAGGCCGCGGGGGTTTGAAAGGCCAGGTGATACACATCCAGGGGAAAAAGGGGCGGCTGTTGGCTCATGGCGTCCTCACAGGGCCCACGCTAACAAAATGCCCAACACGGCCAGGGCGACGCCGATTTGCAGCAGGCACATTTGGCGGAAGAAGAAGAAATCGCCCCAGCCCAACAGCCCGGCCAGCAGGCCCAACAGGCCGTTGAGCACGATGAGGGCCAGGCCGATGAGGGGCAACATGCCTTTGCGGTGGGCCAGATATTCGCCGGTTTGGTCGATGAAGCGGTTGAGGAAGGCCCGCAAAGGGGAGGGTTGGCGCATGGGCGGCTCCTTTTAGTCCGCGGGGGTGGGGGCCAGGGCTTGGGGCGTGCGCTCGGCGACCTCGGCGGCCGCGGTGGGCAGGCCCGCGGCCCCCTGGTGGACGATGAAAGGCGCGAAGCGGGCGACCAGGCGACCCGGCAGGCGGCCTTTGATGTGCACCCCATCCCGGCGGTGCTCGATGCGCTCGATGTGGCCCAATTCATGGAACAGGGCCAGCAGCTGACCCTGGTCGTAGGGCAGGTGCACTTCCACCGGCACATAGGTGGCGAAGAGTTGACGGGCCACGGCTTCCAACAGGTCGGGGATGCCCTGACCCGTGAGCGCGGAGACGGCCACCGCGTTGGGGAAATGCTCCAGCGCGGCCTGTGCGGCCTGGGGGTTGGGCAGCAGGTCGATTTTGTTCAGCACGGTGAGGATGGGAATGTGGTCGGCCTCGATTTCGTGCAAAGTGCGCAACACGGCTTCGGCCTGCGCCTGGGCCTGGGGGTGGGCGATGTCGATGACATGCAGCAGCAGGTCGGCTTCGGCAATTTCTTCCAGGGTGGCCCGAAACGCGGCCACCAGGGTGGCGGGCAGCTTTTGGATGAAGCCCACGGTATCGGTAAACAGGGCCAGGTGCCCGCCGGGGAGTTCCACGCGGCGGGTGGTGGGGTCCAGGGTGGCGAAGAGCTGGTCGGCCACATACACCTCCGCGCCGGCCAGGCGGTTGAGCAGGGTGGATTTGCCGGCGTTGGTGTAGCCCACCAGGGCCACCACGGGCAGGCGGTTCTTGCGCCGGCGGGCCCGGTAGCGCTGACGGTGGGCGCGGACTTTTTCCAGCTCGCGCTTGAGGCGGGCGATGCGGCGCTTGATTTCCCGGCGGTCGAGCTCCAGCTGCTTTTCGCCGGGCCCGCGCAGGCCCACGCCTCCGGCCCGTCCCGCGCGGCCGCCGCCGCCCCCGGCCTGCCGCTCTAAGTGGGTCCAGGCCCGGGTTAGCCGGGGCAGGCGATATTCCAGCTGGGCCAGTTCCACCTGCAGCGCGCCTTCCTTGGTGTGCGCGTGCTGGGCGAAAATGTCCAGAATGAGCACCGTGCGGTCCAGCACTCGCACTTTTTCGCCGAAGAAACGCTCCAGCTCCCGCTGGTGGCGGGGGGTGAGCTCATCGTCGAAGATGACCACATCGGCCTTGTGCGCTTCGACCAGGGCTTTGATTTCGTCCAGCTTGCCTTTGCCGACGAAGGTTTTGGGGTTGGGCCGCTTGAGGCGCTGCACCACCTGGCCCACCACTTCCAGGCCGGCGGTTTCGGCCAGGCGGGCCAGTTCGGCCAGGGATTCTTCCACCGGCAACAGGGCATGAGCGTCGCGGCGCTCGACGCCCACCAACACCGCGCGCTCGGGGGGCTGCGCGGTGGGCTGGGGCCGACCCTGCCGCCGTCCGGCCAGGTCTTCGTCCTCGTCGGGCGGGGTCCAGGTTTCCAGGGCTTGCTCTACGGGAACCGGCGTGCTACCGTGCTCGTCTACGAACCACACCTGGGGCTCGTCGTCACGGGGCATAGGCTTCCCTCCCTTGGCGCAGGCGGGCCAGGGCCTGACGCACCCGCTCGGTGGCCGTACCCAGCGAAATACGCACATAGCCTTCGCCGTGGGGGCCGAAGATGCGGCCCGGGGCCCAGCTCACGCCGTGACGCTGCAGCAGGTTCTGGCAAAAGGTGAGGCTATCAAGGCCCCGAGGCACCCGGGCCCACACATACAACCCCGCGGTGGGGGTGCGGGCCTCCAGGCCCAAATCGGGCAGCGCGTCCAGGATGAGGTCCCGACGGGTGCGGTAAATCTCGGTGAGGCGCTGCAGCCAGGGCTCCATGCGGGGGTCGTTGAGGGCCACCGCGGCCGCGTCCATGAGGGGGCCGAAGTGGGACGAATCGACCTGGGATTTGTAGCGGAAGAGGTGCTGCAGGGCATCGGCCCGGCCAACGGCCACGCCCAAACGCCAGCCGGCCATGTTGGCCCGCTTGGAAAGGGAATTGAACTCCACCGCGACTTCCAACGCGCCCGGCACCTGCAGCACACTGGGCGGCGGAGGTGCGGCGGGGTCCAGCACCACATCCACATACGGCGCGTCGTGAGCCAGGAGGATGTTGTAGCGACGGGCGAAATCGACCACGGCGGCCAACTGTTCCAGCGAAGCCGTGGCGCCGGTGGGGTTGTTGGGGTAGTTGAGCCACAAGATTTTGGCCCGCCGGGCTATGGCCTCGGGGATGGCGGCGAAGTCGGGGAAGAAGTCGTTTTCGGCCCGCAAAGGCATGGGCACCACCTGGCCGCCGGCGATGCGGGTGGCGGCTGCGTAGACGGGGTAGCCCGGGTCGGGCACCAGCACCACATCACCGGGGTTGACCAGGGCCTGCACCAGGTGGAAGATGCCCTCCTTGGAGCCGATGAGGCCCACGACCTGAGTTTCGGGGTCCAGGGTGACGCCGAAGCGGCGGGCATAATACGCGGCCCAGGCGGCCTTGTAGGCCGGGGTGCCGCCATACGGTTGATAGGCATGGCGGTCGGGACGGCGGGCCGCGGCCACCATGGCCTCGATGACGAAATCAGGGGGCGGCAAGTCGGGCGCGCCGATGTCCATGCGCACCACATCCCGGCCCTGGGCCTGCATTTGGCGAATTTGACGGCCGACCTGAGCGAAGTAATACGGCTTGAGGTCGGCGATGCGGTCGGCAGGTTGCAGTTCCATAACGATGGCCCTTACCACGAAATGGCCAAACCCCGCACCGCGCGAAGCGCGGTTCACCGGGGCGGCACCCTAATGATACCAAAGAAGGGAAGGGAGGAGCAAAGGCAGTTACGCGGTGGACAACGGCTGGGTTCGCGCGACGAACAGACGCTTTGAGGGCGTTAGGCTGAAGGGGGCCCTACACTTCCCACCCCTCCAGCGACAGCCGCGCGGCCCAGGCATAGTCGGCCAGGACCGCGCGCAGGTGGGCCAGCACCCATCGCCGCGGGGCCGCGGTCACCAGGCCGCGCGGCGCCTCCCCGGCCAGCGCCCAGGGCAAATATTGCCGCACCAGGCCCGGAGGCACTTTCCGATCTTCCAAATTGCGGAACAGCTGCGCCAGCGCAGCTTGCACCCTGGGCCGTGGCCAATAATAGCGAATGCGGTCACTGTACCCATAGGCCCGAGCCAGGCGTTGGATTTCCGCATCGCCGGCATAGTAGCGCTGCCAATGCCGGGGGTCAGCCAACATCTCTTGTTCCAGGACTTCTCGCAGCCGCGAGGCCGGTTCCAACCTTAACTCCCGCTCCAAAGCCTCCAAAGCAAACACGGCTTCGCGAAAGGCAAAAGTAAGTCCCGGCCCTACCTTGAGAATGGCAAAACGATGGTCCACCAAGGCTCGCAGTGCGTGCCGGGGTTGATAATCGGTGGAATGGGCCTCGAAGACCAGGCCGATGTGGGTGGCCCAGGCCCGTAAACCCAGGGTGGCACCAGGTTGATATACATGCACGGTATGCGTTCCAAACTCAATGCCCGGCTGCACCACCAAGGCCAGCACCCGTTCCCACGCGGTGTGTAAATCGGCCCGGCGAAATGCGGTGGCCAGGGCTTCCCAGGTTTCAGCGGCGGCCTCAGGGGTAGTCACCGGTGGGGGGCCTTCGCCGGCCTTAGCGCCACCGGCAGGGGGCACTTCACTGCCCACGATGTAGCGTATCGGCATCCCCGCGGGTCGCGCGACCTCGGCCACTGCAGCGAGGCGAGCCGTACGTTGAGCGACCACTTCCACCGGCACTTCATCTTCGTCACCCAAGGGCATGGAACAATCCAGGTGAATTTTGGTATACCCGGCTCGTACATAGGCCGCTACCAAGGCCTCGGCCCGCTGCATCGCTTCTTCGGCCGGCAGGTGCGCCCAGGGCAAAGGTCCCAAATGATCGCCACCCAATATCAACCGCTCTTTCGGAAAGCCCACTTCTTGGGCCATATCGCGCACCCGGGCTACAAATTCATGGGGGCGTAGGCCCGTATAGCCGCCTTCTTGATTGACCTGATTGCTGGTGGATTCGATGAGCACCGGCAGCGCCTGGGGCAAAGTACGCCCGTGTTCCAGTGCAGCCCGCAACACCCATGGATGCGCGGAACACACCGAAGGCAATCCCCGCGCCGGCGGATAGCGATGCGACGCCACCACCCAATCCAACACATGCATGGCTATACCTCCTCGTCGGCCTTAGCCGATATGCGTGGCAACCAAGCCAGCGCTTCCTGGAGCGTGGGTTGAGCTGCGGTTCCCCCGGCTGCGCGCGTCGACAACGCGCCTACCACCACGCCCAGCCGCAAAGCGCTTGCCAAAGGCCAGCCCCGTAACAACCCCCACAAAAAGCCGGCGTCAAAAGCATCACCCGCGCCCACCGTATCGACCACCGTCACTTGAGGAGGGTGGGCTTGCGCGCAATGGGAACCAGCGACAGCCAACGCGCCGCGAGCGCCCCTTTTGACGGCTACCACTTGCACCTGGGTGGCCAACGCGCGCCCAGCCTCGAGCGCGGTAGCGGTATCCGTAAAGGCCAAAGCTTCTTGCTCATTGGGCAAAAAGATATCGGTATAGGGCAACACCGCGCGCAGCGGTTCCCACCGGGCCGCGGGGTCGTAATTGGGGTCCAACGAAGTCGTAAGGCCCAAAGCCCGCGCACGACGGAAGAGTGCTGGTAAGCCGGGTTGCAGGCCCGTTTGCAAGAAGAAAGAACCCACATGCACATGTCGGGCTTGACGCAACAAAACTTCGGGCACCTCCTCGGCCCGCAGGTCCCGCATCACCCCCGGGAAGGTCAAAATAGCCCGGTCGCCGTCCTCGCGCTGCAAAATCACGCTCAGGCCCGTCTGAGCGCCCTGCACTTGGCGCACGCCCCTCAGTTCCAACCCGCAGCGGGCCATTTCTTGCAACATAAAGGCACCGAACAAATCGTCGCCCACCAATCCCACAAAGGCCACCCGCAAACCCAGCTTCGCTGCCGCGCAGGCAAAAATCACATTCGACGAACCCACGGTCAACTGCGCCGCAGCGATCCACTTCTCCACTTGGCCAAAGGCCGGTTCCACATCCGCGCCGCGTAAAATCAGGTCAGGGTTGATCTCCCCCACCACCAACACATCATACGGCCGCGCCCCAGGCGGCATCACGGGCAAAACTGTACCCACGCGTCCAACTCCCGATGTTTGAGAATGGTGCTGAAGCCCAGCGTTCGGGATTGCCGGCACGCGGCTTCCCAATCCACATCCGTATCGGTGTATTCCGCGTTGAAAACCGCTTTGCCTTGGGCAATGAACGGTGTGAATTTACGCGCAAAACGATAATAAAAGGCCTCTTCGGTGATGGCGAAATCATACACATCCACCAAATCGCGCACCATCTCAGGGCCGTTTTTGAGGCCAATGGCCAGGCCCCGGGCGTGGGCTTCCTCGGCCAACCACAGCGCGTAGCGGATATTGTCTTCATACGAAATAGGAAAGCCTGTCTCCTCGGAATAAACCATAATATTGTCGGGTTCCACCGCGTCGAAGCCCTTGGAAGCGCACAAATCCAGCCGGGCGCGCATAATGGGGGCCAGCAAATCGATACGCCGAATGTCCAGCCAGCGCTCGCCAGCCCAGCCTTCGTAGTCCTTGCCCAACACCTCTGGCGGGAATTGCTCTTTATCGGGCCGCCAGTTTTCGTAGGACCCTACACTGATGTAGCAAATGACCCTGGTTCCCTGCCGATGAAAATGCTCCACCACCGAGGGACCCACATACAGGTCCACATCGATGACATCGGTATGCAGGTCCAAATCGAGGCGGCCAGTGAGCTGCCACTGCCACGAAAGTCCGGGTTTAGGCCGCCACCAGGTGGGGGCCGGGGTTAGGCTGGGGTTGGGGGAACCCACAGGCGAAGGACCGGGCGGTTCCGCCGGGGCTGTGGCCGGGGTGCACGCACTGCCCAGCCCGGCCGCGGCCAAAGTCAGCCAGGCCGCCATCCAAGGCCATAGACGCATGAGGTCACCTCCCTGCTGTCGTCGGCATGGCGCCTTCCCATAAGGCCCGGGCATCCATCCGCGGCCAGCGCCGACGATACGGCCCAATATCCGTCAGGTCCACCCGGTGTTTCTTGAAATAAGGCAGGTATGGCTTATGCACGGCGAAGAGTTCATTGACCATGTCGCGAATCTCATCCAAAGTAAGCACCGCGGCAGTCAAAGGGTCATGCGCCACGGCATGGAAAATCTTCACCGGGTCGCCCT
>JALSPJ010000096.1 GCA_026985995.1 Anaerolineales bacterium | reverse complement strand
GGGCGAATGAAAGCTCAACGGGGCCCAGCCGACCCATTCGCCGCGGCCCAGGGCATAGGGCAGCCAGCCCAGCCCGCCGCCCAGGGTGGTCCACAGCAGCACCGCGGTGCGCCAACGGGGGTGCGCGGGAAGCAGCCAGGTCAGGACGCGATGCAGCGCGTGCACCAGGCCCAGCAGGGCCGCCAGGCGGAAGGCGTGAAAGAGGAGCACGAAGGCGGCGTATTCGGCCCGGGGGTGCAGCAGGTGCCCCAACGCCAGATACGCGGTGAACGCCGGCAGCCCGACGGTGGGCCGGGTGGTGTAGGGCGTGCGGAAGAGCCAGGCCCCTTGCGCGCCGAGGCGCATTTTGGCGATGTAGCTGAGGCCATCGTCGACCGCGAAGAGAAAGCCGGTGAAGGTCCAATCCTCGTTGGCGTGGGCCGCGGCCCACAGGTAGGGCGCGGTGGTGAGGGCCAGCACCAGCAGCGCCGGGCCCCAGGGCCAGGCCGTGGCCTGGTTTCGCTGTTGCGCTGGCTTTCGGTCGGGCGTGGTTTGTTCCTGCATGCCTTGCCCTCTTGCGCGGCTCGCCGCGCGTTGCGGCCCGCGCTTCTACCGTCCAATCAAGTGCACCGCGCTGGCCTTGAAGGTGAGCCACACCGTCGCGCCCACGCTCAGGCCCAGTTCTTCCACCGAGGGCGGGGTGATGTGGGCCACCACCGTGGCCGCGCCGCAGCGCACCAGCACTTTGACCACCGCGCCCAGGGGGGTGAGGGTCTGCACCGTGCCCTGGCAGCGGTTGCGCGCGCTGGAGCGGGCCGGCGGTTCCTCCCCCCACAAGGTGATGTGGTCCGGGCGCAGGCAGGCATACACCGCCTGCCCGGTCGCGAAGGCGCCCACCGCGTCCAGGGTCCAGCCGGCGTCCAGGGCCACGCGCACCATCCCCGCGCGGCTGCGCACCACCCGGCCCGGCAGCACGGTTTCCACCCCCACGAAGCGGGCCACGGCCAGGTTGCGCGGCGCGGTGAACACCTCGGATGGGGAGCCGATTTGCTGCACCTGGCCCTCCATGACCACCGCGACCCGGTGTCCCAGGGCCAGGGCTTCGCCAAAGTCGTGGGTGATGTAGACCGCGGTCAATCCCTCGCCGTGGAACAGGGCCTGCAGCTCCAGCAGCAATTGCTGGCGGGTGGGGGTGTCGAGCGCGTTGAAGGGTTCGTCGAGGAAGAGGATGTCGGGCTGCAGCACCAGCGCGCGGGCCAGGCTCACTCGCCGGGCCTCGCCGCCCGAGAGCCGCTTAGCCGGCCGTTGGGCCAGGTGGGCGATGCCCAGCCGGGCCAGCCACGGTTCCACCCGGGCCCGCACCTGCGCGGGCTGCAGGCCCCGCAAACGCAGGCCCAGGGCCACATTGTCATACACCGTGCCCCGCAGCAGCAGGGGTTCCTGCAGCACCACCGCGATGCGCCGGCGATAGGCGGCCTGGCTGGCCCGGGTGACCCGCTGGCCCCGAAAGCGCAATTCCCCCTGGTGGAGGGGCAGCAGCGCGGCCAGAGCCAGCAGCAGGGTGGTCTTGCCCGCGCCGTTGGGCCCGATGACGGCCAGCACCTCGTGGGGGAAGACCTCCAGCCGCGGCACTTGCAGCACGGTGCGCCGGCCGCGGCGAATTTCGGCGTCTTCCAGAAGGAGCAAGGGCTCGACGGTCACGGCGCGTCGTCCTCGTCGTGTTGTTGCAGCCAGGTGAGCGCGTAGTTGACCGCGAAGGCCAGGCCCAGGAGGATGACGCTGAGGGCAATGGCCCGGTCGAATTCCCCGCGGCGGGTTTCGAGCACGATGGCCGTGGTGAGCACCCGGGTGCTGCGGCGCAGGTTGCCGCCCACCATGAGCGACGCGCCCACCTCGGAAATCACGCTGCCGAAGCCGGCGATGATGGCCGCCAGCAGGGGCAGGCGGGCTTCCTTCCACAGCAGCCACACCAGTTGCCAGCGGGTGGCCCCTAAGCCCAAAAGCTGCCAGCGCAGGCGGGCGTCCTGCTGTTGCAGCGCGGCCGCGGTCAGGCCCACCACCATGGGCGTGGCGATAATCCACTGGGCGATGACCATCGCGGTGGGGGTGTACATCCACCCCAGGTGGCCCAGGGGCCCGGTGCGCCAGAAGAACAGGGCCACCACCAGCCCCACCACCACCGGCGGCAGGGCCATGCCCGTGTGCACCACGCTGAACCACAGCCGGCGGCCGGGCAGTCGCCCCCGCAGGGCCATCCAGGTGCCCAGGGGCATGCCCACCACCAGGCTGAGCAGGGTGGCCAGGCCCGAAATGCGCAGCGACCGCCAGGTGATGGCCCAAATTTCCGGGTCCCCGTGCAGCAAAAGCCGCAAGGCTTCCAACAAACCGCGCCACAAAGTCTCCATGCCCGGCGCTCCTGGCTCCCGTTGCCCCGGCCGCCCGCCCCAGGTTACGGGTTTCCCAGCAATTCGGCTTCGGTTTTGTCGGCCGCGGGGAAGAACAACGGCTGGCCGTACCGTTCCACCCCATACTCACCAATGAGGGCCTGGGTTTCGGGGTCGACGAAGAAGTCGATGAGCGCGCGCCCCCCTTCCACATTGACCTGGGGCCATTTTTGGGGGTTGACCAGCATGATGTGGTAAATGTTCAGCAGCGCGGGGTCACCTTGAAAAAGGATTTCCAGGCTCAGGGTATCCCGCAAAGCCAGGTAAGTGCCCCGGTCCGTGAGGGTATAGGCACCCTTTTCCGACGCGATGCGCAGCGTCGCGCCCATGCCTTCGCCTGATTCCAGATACCACGGCTCGCCCGCGGGCACGCGGCCCAGCGCGGCCTGCCACAGGGCCTTTTCCTTCTTGTGGGTGCCCGAATCATCGCCCCGGGAGACGAACAGGGCCTGGGCCTGCGCAATGCGGTGGAACGCGTCGGCGGCATCGGTGGCCTGGGCCACACCGGCCGGGTCCCCGGCCGGGCCGACGATGACGAAGTCGTTGTACATCACCAGGCGGTAGTCCACCACATCCGCGGCCTCCACCAGGGGCTTTTCGGCCTGGGGCGCGTGGGTGAGCAGCACATCCGCGTTGCCTTCCTGGCCCATGCGCAGGGCCTTGCCCGTGCCCACGGCCACCACTTTGACCACATAGCCCGTTTGGGCCTCGAAAAGGGGCAGCAGCGCGTCGAGCAGGCCCGAGTCGTAAGTGCTGGTGGTGGTGGCCAGGATGATTTCCCGGCGTTGGGGTGGGGTTTGGGGGGAACCCGCGTCCGCGGCGGCCGGGGACGCGCTTTTCGGGGCCGCGCGTCCGCACCCGGCCAGGGCCCCCACACCCAGGGCCAGCGCGAGCAGCCAAAGCCCCCAATACCAGCGGCGATAAGTCATGCTCTGCCTCCGCGTTGGTCTTGGCCTGTGGCGTTGAACTTCCCGGGCCGGGGTCCCTGAACCCC
>JALSPJ010000095.1 GCA_026985995.1 Anaerolineales bacterium | reverse complement strand
CCTGGGCCATGGCCGCGGGGTCCAAAGTATCCCAGCGTTCGTCGCGTACCAGCACGCCGGCGTTGTTGATGAGCCACTCCAGCCCGCCGGCCTGCTGCTGCACCTGGCGGGCCGCGGCCTCGATGCCGGCCTCGTCGGTTACATCCAGGGGCACCACCTGCACCCGCCCGGGGAATTGCCGGGCCAATGCCTGCAGCGCGGCGGCCTGGGGCTTGCGGGTGGCAGCAAAGACCTGCCAGCCCTGCCGGGCCAGATGCCGGGCCAGGGCCAGGCCAATGCCCCGGTTGCTGCCTGTGATGAACACACGCTTCTGGGCGCCCATGCGCACCTCCGGAACTTGTTTTGCCACATCACCGAGCCGGTCCGCCACCCAGCCAGCGGGAACGCGACCAAAGCCTGTCGTGGCCGGGCCGTGCGGCTCAAAATTCCCCACCCCAACCCCTCCCCCTTCGTAAGGGGGAGGGGCTGAGCGCAGCCCTGGCCCCTCTCGGCGGCCAAATCCCCCCTCCCCTATGAGGGGAGGGGGTTAGGGGGAGGGGTTTTGGCAAGCCGCTCCCGCCCCCCTTGGCCCTTGGCCAATGCGCTTCGCCCTCGATGGCGTGATGTGTATAGATGTGTGTAAAAATCAGCCCCTGCGCGGGGTGGGGCTTTGCCCCACTGCCGCCTCGGTCCTGGGAGGCGCTCCCGCCTTGGGATGGCTATCTATCCTCCGTCCGGGGATGTGGGCGGCACACGCCGCGTTTTCATCATACCATGGAAAACAAGGTTTGCCGCGGCCCGGGGCGCGGCCCGCCCCCAGGGGGCAATGGTATAATACAAGTCGCGCGTGTCCGACGACGGTTCCCCCTCACCCCGGGAGGCAGTATGGCCAGTGTCACTTTCGACCATGTCACCAAACGCTTCGGCTCGGTGACCGCGTTGCGGGATGTCAACCTGCACATTCGCGACCGGGAGTTCCTGGTGCTGGTAGGCCCTTCGGGCTGCGGCAAGACCACGGCCTTGCGCTTGGTGGCCGGGCTGGAAACGCCCACCGAGGGCAACATCCTCATCGGCGACCAAATCGTCAACGACATTCAACCCAAGGACCGCGACATCGCCATGGTCTTTCAGTCCTACGCCCTGTACCCGCACATGACGGTGTATGACAACATGGCCTTTGGGCTCAAAATGCGCAAGGTGCCCAAGGAGGAGATTCGCCGGCGGGTGCACGAGGTGGCCGAGATGCTGGGCATCGAAAACCTGCTGGACCGCTACCCCCGGCAGCTGTCGGGCGGCCAGCGCCAGCGGGTGGCCGTGGGCCGGGCCATCGTGCGCAAGCCCAAAGTCTTCCTCTTCGACGAGCCCCTCTCGAACCTGGATGCCAAACTGCGGGTGCAAACCCGGGCCGAGCTGACCAAACTGCACAAGCGCCTGCAGACCACCTTCATCTATGTGACCCACGACCAAATCGAAGCTATGACCATGGCCGACCGCATCGCGGTGATGAACAAAGGGGAACTGCAGCAGGTCGACACGCCGCAGAACCTGTATGACAAACCCGTCAACAAATTCGTGGCCGGGTTCATCGGCTCGCCGGCCATGAACTTCTTCAACGGCAAGTTGACCCAGGCCGAGGGCCACTTGTGGGTGGAAACCGACGGCTTTCGGGTGCAGGTGCCCGACGACCGGCGGGAGATGTACGCCGGGTATGTGGGCCGGGCTGTGATTTTGGGCGTGCGGCCCGAGCACATTCACCACCCCGATTTCGCGCCCCCGGGCATCTTCCCCCAGGCGGTGGAAGGCTCGGTGGAAGTGGTGGAGCCCATGGGCGCGGAGCAGTATGTCTATCTGCGGGCCGGTTCCCAGGACTTCGTGGCCCGGGTGGACCCGCGGGCCCAATATCGCCTGGGCGAGAAAGGCCAGGTGGTGTTCGACATGAACCGTATGCACTTGTTCGACCCCGAAACCGAGCGGGCCATTCGCTAATCTCGGGGGCGCGTGGGCGCCCCTTTTCACCCTTTGGAAGGTCGCCATGAACGATTGGGCGCATTTGCAACCCCTGTTGCGGTCCAACAACACCAAAATCGTGTTGTTGGTGCTCGACGGCCTGGGCGGGATGCCCATGGGCCCCGCCGGACCCACCGAGCTGGAATATGCCAACACGCCGGTGATGGACGCGCTGGCCGCGGACGGCACCTTGGGCCAGACCATCCCCGTGGCGCCGGGCATCGCGCCGGGCTCAGGTCCCGCGCATTTGGCCCTCTTTGGCTACGACCCGCTGCGCTACACCGTGGGCCGGGGCGCGCTGGCCGCCGCGGGCGTGGGCCTGGACCTGCAGCCCGGCGATGTGGTGGCCCGGGGCAACTTCGCCACCCTGGACCCCGAAGGCCGCATCATCGACCGCCGCGCCGGCCGCATTCCCACCGCCGAAGCCGCGCCCCTGGTGGAACGCCTGGCCCAAATCCAGCTCCCCGGCGTCGAGGTCACCGTGCGCCCCGTGCGGGAGTATCGCTTCGTCCTCCGCCTGCGGGGCCAGGGCCTGAGCCCCGAGTTGGACGATACGGACCCGCAGCAAACCGGCGTGCCGCCCAAGCCCGTGCAGGCCCGCAGCCCTCAGGCCGAAGCCACGGCCCGGCTGCTCAACCAGTGGGTGGCCGCGGCCCGTCAGGCCCTGGCCGACCACCCCAAGGCCAACGGCGTGCTGCTGCGGGGCTTTTCCACCGACCCCCAACTGCCCCGTTTTGCCGATTGGTTCGGCCTGCGCGCGGTGGCCATCGCGGTCTACCCCATGTACAAAGGCGTGGCCCGTCTGGTGGGCATGGATGTGCTGGACTTCGAGGGCGACCGACCCGAAGACGAATTCGCGGCCGCGGCCCGGGTGTGGTCCCAGTACGACTTCTTCTTCATCCACATCAAGAAAACCGATGCCAAAGGCGAAGACGGCGATTTCTACGGCAAGGCCAAGGTCATCGAAGAGGTGGACCAGGCCCTGCCCCAACTGCTGGCCCTCAAACCCGATGTGCTCATCATCACCGGTGACCACTCCACGCCGGCCATGCTGCGCAGCCATTCGTGGCATCCGGTGCCCTTCTTGCTCTGGGCCCCGGCCACGGCCCGTTCCGACAACCAATATCGCTTTGGCGAGAGCGCGTGCGTTTTGGGCGGCCTGGGCACTTTCCCCGCGGTGCACACCATGCCCCTGGCCCTGGCCCACGCGCAACGGCTCAAGAAATTCGGCGCTTAGCCCCAGGGGCACCACGCGCCTTTTCCAACGGCCCGGTTTGTGGTAGCGTAACCGGGCCGTGCTTTTGTCTTGGAGGTGTCTACCGTGCTGCACAAAGCCTTCCCCAGGCTTGGCGGGTTTCGGGGGTGGGGAACCTGGCTGCTGGCCGGTGTTTTGGGGGTGGCGGCCGGGTGGGGGCTGTATCGGGCGCTGGTGTGGGGCCCGTGGGCCTTCACCGATAGCGTGGCCTATGTGGACGCGGCCCGGGGCGTGCTGGCCGGGCGGGGGCTGGTGGTGCGCGAATCCCCGGCCCAGTGGGAGCCCCTGGCCCATTACCCGCCCTTGTACCCCCTGCTGCTGGCCGGGGCCATGGCCGTGGGCCGCACCGACTGGCTCACCGCGGCGCGCGCGTTGGACGCGCTGTGGGCCGCGCTTTTCGTGGCCTTGTTGGTGGGAACCGTCGCCCGCGCGGCCCCGCGGTGGTGGCTGGGGCCCCTGGTGGCCCTGCCCGTGCTCACCCAGCCGGCCCTGGTTCAGCACATGACCGGCGTGATGAGCGAGCCGCCTTTTCTGGTGGTTAGCCTGGGGGCCTGGGCTGCGACCTGGGCCTACACCCGCACCGGGAACCCGCGCTGGTGGTGGGGGGCTGTGGCTTTGGCCGCGGCCGGGCTGCTGTTGCGTTACGCGGGTCTGTACGCGCTGCTGGTGCTGCCCCTGAGCCTGACCGCGCGCCCCTGGCCTCGACGGGTGTGGCGCCGCCGGGCCGCGGAGGCGGTTTTGGGCCTGCTGGCCGTCTATGCCGGCTGGAACTTCTACATGCGGGCCCACGGCAACGGCTTGCATTTTGGCCGCCCCGACCTGGCCGAAATCACCGCCAAAGCCCGGGATTTCGCCCTCGCCCTGCCGCCGGTGTTTTGGGAAGGCTGGCTGCGCTGGCCCCGCGAGGTCTTGAAGACCTGGTGGGGCCCGGTGCTGCCCTGGGCCCTGGTGGTGTTGGGCGCGGCGGCCGCGGTGCTCATGCTGCGCCTGGCCCGCCGCGCGCCCGAGGAACCCGCGGCTGGCACCGGGCAGGCCGCGGCCCTGGCCTGGCTGTTCGGCCATGGCTACGCGGCCTTCTTCCTGGCCGCGTATGTGCTGCGCCGGCCCGAGCCCGACTTCAACCCCCGGGTGATGTTGCCCTGGTTCGTCTTTGGCCTGCTGGCCGCGGGGCTGACCGCGGTGTGGGCCGTGGAACGCGGCCTGGGCCGTCGCGCCTGGCCGTGGCGCGGTGGGGCCTACGCGCTGTTGGGCCTGGCCGTGCTGCTGTTTGCCGCGCGCTCGGCCAAGTGGAGCCGGGCCTTCCTGCGGGTGATGCACGACGGCGGATATGGCTTCACGGCCCGGCCCTGGCACGCGACCGAAACCTGGGCCTTTCTGCGCGCCTGGCCCGCCGACATTCCCTGGGTGACCAACGCGCCCGAGCCACTGCTGCTGTGGGCCGACCGGCCGGCCTATCGCCTGGCCGAATATGCCCAGTTCTTGCCGCCGCAGGGCCCCTTGGGCTACCGCGAGGCCGTGGATTTTCGCCACCGCCTGTTCATCTCGGGGCAGGCCGCGGCCATTTATGTGCGCCCCGAAGAGGCCCGGGCCAAACGCCTGTATGAGCACAAGGCCGGCGCGGTAGCCGATTTGCTCTTTCGCCGTTACAGCCGGTGCTATGAGGACGACCTGATTGAGTTATACTACCTGGGGCCGCGGGCTGCGGAACTGTGTCCCCTGGGGCCCAGTGTGTATCATCATCCGCGGCGTTGAGGCAAGGCCATGGCGTTGGTCACCCTGTTCACTTCCCCCAAGCCCTTCGACGACCCCTTCATCGCTACCCTGCAGCACAACGCCATGGGGTCGTGGCAAGCCCTGGGCCCCGCGGTGCAGGTGCTGGTGTTTGGCATCGAAAGCGGCGTGGCCGAGGCCGCGGCCCGCTATGGCTTTCGGCATGTGCCCGCAGTGCGCCGCAGCCGCTTTGGCACGCCGTTGATTTCCGACATGTTCGCTCAGGCCCAGGCCCGGGCCAACACCCCTTGGGTGGCCTTCGTCAACGCCGACATCATCTTGCTGCCCGATTTTTTGCGCGCCCTGCAGGGGCTCACGCCTTTGCTGGGCCGTCGGCGGCTGCTGGTGAGCGCCCGCCGCTGGGAGACGGACATCACCGAGCCCCTGGATTGGGCCACCCAGGACCCGGTGGCCCTGGCGCGTTACGCCCGGGCCCAGCGGCTCAACCCCACGGGCATGGACCTGTTCGTCTTCCCCCGGGGGTGGCTGCGGGATATTCCCCCCTTTGCCATCGGCCGCGCGGGGTGGGATAACTGGATGATTTACCACGCCCGCCGGGACCTGCGCGCCTGGGTGGTGGATGCCACGCCCGACATCACGGTGGTGCATCAGGTGCACGACTATCGCCATTTGCCGGGCGGTCGGCCGCATTTCCAGCACGAAGAGTCGCAGGAAAATGTGCGCCTGGCCGGCGGCGTGGACAAGCTCTACACCCTGTGGGAGGCCACCCACTGGCTGCAAGATGGGCGTTTGCGTCGGCCTTCGCTGCACTGGTTCCCCTTGAGCCGGCGCCTGGAACTGGCCCTGCTGCGTCGCGGGCAGCCCCACAAGGGCTGGCGGCGGGTGCTGCTGCGCTGGGTGCGTCGGCGCTGGCAGCGCCCCTGGCTCGAAACTACCCCCTGGTGGCGGGCCTATTACGGCCCGGCCATCTCCCAGCCGCCGCCCCAATCCCTTCCCCCCGAGGAGTGAACCATGCGTATTGTGCTCACCGGCGTCGCGGGGTTTTTGGGTTCCCATTTGGCCGAGCGTTTGCTGCAGGAAGGGCACCAGGTGCTCGGGCTCGACAATTTCCTCACCGGATCCCGGGCCAATGTGGCCGCGCTGCAGGCCTACCCCGGCTTCACCTTTGTGCAGCACGATGTGGAAGACCCCTGGCCGGACCTGGGCCCGGTGGACGCGGTGCTGCACTTTGCCTCGCCGGCCAGCCCCAACCCGCGCTCGCCTTTCGGCTACCCCAATTTGCCCATTCGCACCATGCGCACCAACGCCTGGGGCACTTACCACGGCCTGGAGATGGCCCGGGCCCACGCCGCGCGCTTCATGCTGGCTTCCACCAGCGAAATTTACGGCGACCCCGAGGTGCACCCTCAGCGGGAAGACTACTGGGGCCATGTCAACCCCGTGGGCGAGCGCGCGGTGTATGACGAGGCCAAGCGCTTCGCGGAGGCCATGACCATGGCCTACCATCGTCGGCACGGCCTGGATGTGCGCATCGTGCGCATCTTCAACACCTACGGCCCCCGGATGCGCATGGACGATGGCCGGGTCATCCCCAATTTCATCGTCCAGGCCCTGCGCCGCGAGCCCCTCACCATCTACGGCCAGGGCGAACAAACCCGCAGCTTTTGTTATGTAGACGACCTCATCGAGGGCATCGTGCGTTTGTTGTTCCTCGAAGCCGCACCCTTCCCCGTCAACCTGGGCAATCCGCAGGAATACACCATTCTGGCCCTGGCCCGGCTGGTCAACGAGCTCACGGGCAACCCCGCGGGCTTGCGCTTTGAGCCGGCCATGTATCGCCAGGGTGACCCCAAGCGCCGGCAGCCCGACATCACCCGGGCCCGCCATTTGTTGGGGTGGGAACCGACGGTGGCCTTGCCCGAGGGGTTGCAGCGCACCATCGCGGACTTCCGCCAGCGCCTGGCCCGGGGGGATTGAGGCCGTTGTAACATCGCGCCCTCGTCTTCGTTTGGAAAAGTGAGCCATGCGCGTGGAACCCACGGATGCCGAGCTGGTACGCCGCAGCCAGGCGGGCGATGCCGAGGCCTTCGGCGAGCTGTACGAACGCTATGTGGACGATGTGTACCGGTTCTTCTATTACCGGGTGACGCAGCCGGCCGATGCCGAGGATTTGACCGAGGCCACTTTTCTGCGTGCCTGGCGCAGCATTGGCCGGGTGAAGGCCGATGCCACGCTCAACTTTCGCGCCTGGCTGTTGCGCATCGCCCGCAATTTGTGGATTGACCGCCATCGCACGGCCCGGGACGAGGCTCCGCTGGACGCGGCCGCGTCGAAACCGGCCGCGACGCCGGACCCGGAAGACGCGCTGCTGGCCTCCGAGGCCCACGACGATTTGACCCGCGCGCTGGCGCAGTTGCCCGAACGCTTGCGCGATGTGGTGCTTTATCGTTTCGTCCACGGCCTCAGCCACCGGGAGACCGCCGCGCTGTTGGGCGTGAGCGAGGCGCATGTGCGGGTGTTGCAGCATCGGGCGCTGCAGCGCCTGCGCCAGTGGCTGACCGCGCAGGAGGAATGATCTGTGACCCAACCCCCACTGGAAGATGTGCTGGCCTGGTGCTTAGAGGAACTACGCGCCGGGCGTTTGTCGGTAGACGATTGTCTGGCGCGCTATCCGGCATATCGGGCCGAATTGGAACCCTTGTTGCGCGCCGCGCTGTGGGTGCAGCAGCAGGAACCCGTCCGGCCGGACCCGGCGTTTCGGGCCGCGGCCAAAACCCGCTTGTTGAACCGCATTCGGGCCGAGGCCCAGGCCCCGACGACCGGGCAAGAAAAGACGCCCAAATCTGTAACATCTGGCCTCCTGCTTCGTTTGTGGGGGTGGATGCGACGAGGCATCCCAATCCCATCCCAACCCCGCTGGAGGTTGAACATGATTTGGGCCCTGATTTTGGCAGCTGTTGCGTTGGTCGCCGGTGGCGGCGGCGTGGCTTATGCCTCGACCGACGCGTTGCCCGACGATACGCTGTACCCCGTCAAGTTGCTGGTCGAAGACGCGCAACTGCTCTTTGCCGACCCCGCGGAAGACCTGCAGCTGCACCTGGAATTTGCCCAGCGCCGTCTGGACGAGGCGCTGCGCCTGGCCCAGCAAGGGCAGGCCGAAGGGCTGGACCGCGCCATGGCCAATTACGAAGCGCATGTGCAGCAGGCGCTGCAATTGGCGCAAGAAATGGGCCAGGCCGACCCGCAGGTGTGGGCCCTGGTGGAAGCGCAGGTGGCGCAACATCAGGAGCGTTTGCAGGCTTTGCGTGAGGAGATGGCCCAGCGCGGTCTGGCCGAAGCTCAGCAGCACATGGAAGAGGCCCAGGCCCGCGCCCAAGAGGCGCACGAACAGGCCCGCCAGGCCATGGAGGCCATGGGCCAACGGCCCGAGGGCATGCCCACCCCGCCTTTTGGCCCCATGGAGAGCCCCATGCCCGGCGGCGAAGGTCACGGCGAGGGCCAGGGTGAAATGAACGGCCAGGGTGGTATGTTTGGCGGCCAGGGCGAGATGAACGGCAACGGCGGGATGGGCGAGATGGAGGGCAACGGCCAGGGCCATGGTGAAGGCCAGGGCGGCATGATGACCCCGCCCGCGCCCGGCGGCCAGGGCCACGATGAGGGCCAGGGCACCATGACCCCGCCTTCGCCCATGCCCGGCGGTGAGGGCGACCACGACCAGGGCAACATGACCCCGCCTTACCCCATGCCCACCGCGACCATGCCCATGCCCGGCAGCGGCTCGGGCCATGACGGGGGCGAAGGTGGCGGCATGCCCGGCGGCTCGGGCGGTGGCAGCGGCATGGGCGGCTGGGGCAATAGCGGCGGTATGCCGTAAAAAGCGAATGCCCTCCCGGTTTCCCCCTTTTGCGGTGGCGGCCTCTCAGGCAGGGGCCGCCATTGTGTTTTGTGGAACTGGCCTTCACGCAGCGGACGCGCTTTATTGCGCCTGGGCCAGCAGCTCCCGGGCCGCGGCCCGGTTGGTGGGCGTGTCGCCGCCCAACATGGCGGCCAGTTCCGCGAGCCGCGCTTCGGGGGTGGTGAGCGCGCGCACCCGGGTGCGGGTGCGTTGCCCTTCCACTACCTTTTCCACCCGCAAATGCTGTTGCCCAAAGGCCGCCAGCTGAGGCAGGTGGGTGACGCACAGCACCTGGTGGTGGCGGGCCAGTTCGCGCAGCATTTGGCCCACCACCGCGCCCACCCGACCACCAATGCCCTGGTCGATTTCGTCGAAAATCAGCGTGGGCACCGGGTCGGCCTGGGCCAGCGCGGCCTTGAGGGCCAGCATGAGGCGCGAGGTCTCGCCCCCCGAGGCGATTTTGGCCAGGGGTTTGAAGCCCTCGCCGGGGTTGGGCGCGATGAGGAATTCCACCCGGTCGATGCCGGTGGCGTCGTAGGCCACCACCTCCCCCGAGGGGAGGGGCAGGCCAGCGGGGTCGGGCCGGGTGGCGAAGTGCACCTGGAATCGGGCCGCGGTCATGCGCAGGCGTTGCAGGCCGGCTTCCACGGCCTGGGCCAGGCGCTCGGCAGCTTGCCGGCGGGCCTGGGAGAGGGCCCAGGCTTTTTGACCGGCCTCCCGGCGCAAGGCGTCGCGTTGGGCTTCGAGTTCGGCGATGCGGTCGGCTGCGCTTTCGATGGCTTCCAGTTCGGCCTGGGCCCTTTGGGCAAAGGCCAGCACATCGGCCAGGGTGGGGCCATATTTGCGCTTGAGGTTGTCGAGCAGGGCCAGGCGGCTTTCGACTTCGTTGAGGCGTTGGGGGTTGAATTCCAGAGTTTCGGCGTAATCGCGCAGCGCGCGGGCCAGGTCGCTCAGGCCTTCCAGATGGGCCTGGGCCGCGGCGGCCAGCTCGTTTTGGGAAGGGTCGATGGCCGCCAAGCGCTCCAGCGCGGCCACGACTTGTCCCAGGGCGTCGGTGACCGCGGGCGCGTCGGGCAGGCCTTCGTCGAGCATGAGCAAGGCCTGCTGGGCTAAGGTGGCCAGCTGCTCCGCGTGGGCCAGGCGGGTGCGTTCGGCGAGCAAGGCGTCTTCTTCGTCGGGGTCGATGGCCGCAGCAGTGATTTCGTCGATTTGGTAGCGCAGCAAGTCGGCCTGGCGGGCCGCGTCGCGTTCCAGGGCGCGCAGGCGTTGCAGTTCGTCTTCCACCGTGCGCAGGGCCTGATAGGCCGCGCGGTAGGCCTGCCGGAGGGGTTCGACCTGGGCGAAGCGGTCCAGCAGGGCCAGGTGGGCCCGCACCCGCAGCAGCGAGAGGTGTTCGGCCTGGCCGTGGATGTCGACGAGATGGCGGCCGATGTCGCGCAGCAGGCTCACGCTCACGCTGCGGCCGTTGATGCGGGCGATATGCCGACCGCGGCGGCGCACCTCCCGGGCCAGGATGAGCTGGTCGGGCGCGTCGGGGTCCAGCAGGTCTTCGGCCTGCAGGCGGGCGCGCACCTGCTCCCCCGCGGGGCCCTGCAGGGTGAACACGCCCTCGACATAGGCTTTGGCTGCACCCTCGCGAATGAGGAGGGTATCGGCCCGGCCGCCCAGGAGCAGCTGCACCGCGTCGAGCAGGATGGACTTGCCGGCGCCCGTTTCGCCGGTGAGCACCACCAGCCCGGGGCCGAAGGTCAGGTGCACTTCTTCGATAACGGCCAGGTTGTGGATGCGCAGTTCAGTGAGCATGGCAAAAAAACACCGGCTTGTGAGTTATATTCAAATCTTAGCAAATGTTGCCAAAGCTAGCCCTGTATGCTATAATGACAATGCGACCCGAGGAGGCCGTTTGCCTCGTAGGGCCGCGGCCAAGTCGCCCGTCTGATGTTAGACGGGCGCGTTTTTTATGGTGGGGATGGGTACGATACCATACTTATTATAACGAGTAACTTCCTTGATAACCATGTTGGCGGGGGGTGTTAATAAATATTCATACAACGTATGCAGCCGATATCGCCGGTATCGATGGGGGTAAAGAAAGCGATATACCGCATGAGCAATCATGTCCGCTGTTTGCACAAAAAAGGAATGGGCGGAATCGACAAAGAAAGGGTCCTCAACAATATGCGCTACGCGTGCTTGCCGATAGGTGGTGCCGTCAGGTATGGGATGGTAATAACGCATACGCCGCAGAATGGCACGTAATCGTGGTTGGGGCTCACCATCGAAGATTATCATGCCATAAGCGTGGTTATGGCGTAAAAATGTATTGTAGCGGTCGAAAAAGCGTTCCCATGCCATTCGTATAATATCATGCTGTCGGTAAAAAATTTTTACTTTTTCTTTGTCTACAGCCACACTAAAAGTAAAAACTCTTTTGTAGCGTAAGTGGATTTTTGGCAATGCGCTCATATATTGGCGATATAGTGCTACTCGCACATTGCGTTTTCCAAGATCGCGATAAATTTTTCGCCGTGCGGCGGGTAAACGCCGTGGGTCGATTAATCCGCTGCCTTTGAGTTCGGCCCGGACAGGAAAGCCAAACGCTGCTTTGAGGCGGCGTCTCACTTGTTGAAGCGCCTGCAGAACTGGATGCCAGATGGCCGCATGAACGATGAAACCGGATAAGATGTAATGAGGGGTGGGGCTCTCCAAACCTGGGTCGCCGCTTTCGTCCACATAGCACAAATACATCGTCGTTTCCCCTGGTTTCAAAGAATGGAGTTCTATTTTATCATCATGTCTCCCTCGCGGTATAATCGCCGCGGAGGCCATGGCCATGACCGAACGACCCGCGGCGGAACCTCCGCCTCAAGCCCAGCCCGAGGCCGCGGCGAACGCCGCCGCGCCCAAAACCACCGCGCCGCGGCGGCCGCGCGGTGCTCAGGCCGCACGCCCCGCGTCGCCTTTGGCCCCCCTCTCCCCCGACGAGCAGGCGCGGCTGCGGCGCTTTTTGCTGCGCTGGAGCCGCCCGGGCTGTGGCCTGGCCCTGACTTTCGCCCTCACGCTGGCCGTGTGGGCCCTGGCCACGCTGCACCCTCGGCCCGTGCTGTGGCTGCTGGGCGCTTTGCTCACGCCGTGGACCACGCCGGTGGTTGGCCTGGCCGTGGGCCTGGTGCTGGGTTCGCGCGCGGTGCTGCGCCGGGCCGCGCTGGTGTTGTTGGGCCTGGGCCTGGCAGCCTGGGGCGTGGGGTATGCCCTTGGTCGGGTGTTGCCTCCAACCCCTTCCCGGGTCGTGTGGGCCTGGACCGCGCCGGACCTGACCGCGTTCGTGGTCACCGTGGTGGCCGCGGTGTGGGCTACCGTGCTGCTGGCTCGCCGGCAGGCGGCTGCGTTGTTGCCCGGCGCGGCCCTCACCTGGACCATCGCCTTGCCCCTCTTCGCCGCGGGGCTGGCCGCCGGTCAAGGCGAGACCCCATGGGCCGGTTGGGCGTGGCTGGCGTTTGCCGCCCATTTGCTGTGGGCCTGGCTGATGGCCGGGGTGGCCTTGATGGTGCTGGGCGTTTACCCCCGGGGCTGGAGCGGCTATGGCCTGCTGGTGATGTTCCTGGCCCTGGCGGTGGCCGTTTTTGCCCCCTATGCCGAGGCCGATGTGCAACGCGCGGCCATGGCGGCCGCGCCTGGGGTGGTGGGGGAACCGACGCCCGCGGCGGCCGTCGGCCCGAGCGGAGCCCTTCCCCCAACCCCCAGCCCCCACCCCACGCCCACCCCCACCGCGACGGCCACCCCCACGCCGCCGCGACCCACGCCGACCCTCACCCCCACCCCGGCCGCGGCGGTGGCCACCTACACCGTGGTGTGGCCCACGCCCACCGTTTCCCCCACCCCCACGCCCATCTATGCTGTGGTGCAGGCCTCGCAGCGTTACACCGGCATTTATGTGCGGGAAGGGCCGGGCTTCGATTACCCCGCGTTCACGGGTTTGCTCAACGGCACTTTGGTGCAGGTGCTGCCGGGCGAGCCGGTGGAAGCCGATGGGCTGCTGTGGGTGCAGGTGCGCTTTGAGGAGTTTGGTCGGGTGAAGGAGGGGTGGGTGTTGTATCCGCTGTTGTTGTTGGTGACCCCAACTCCGACGCCGTTGGAATAGGAGGCCGATATGCCCCAGAAACCCATTCGCTTTGGCACCGATGGCTGGCGCGGCACCATTGCCGAGGATTACACTTTCGCCAATGTGCGCCGGGTGGCGCAGGGTTTTGCCCGCTATTTGCTCGATTTGGGCCACCGTGGTCGCTGGGTCGTCGAGCAAATA
>JALSPJ010000094.1 GCA_026985995.1 Anaerolineales bacterium | reverse complement strand
GAGACATCGCGCTGGTGCGGGTGGAAGTGGAAGGCGACGCACAGGGCCAGGCCGTACGCCGGGCCGCGCACCTCATCGATTACCGGGATTTGGAAACCGGGCTGCTGGCCATGCAACGCACGGTGGGCTTTACCGCAGCCGCGGCCGCAGTGCTGCTGGCCACGGGCGAGATAACCGGCCGCGGGCTGCTTTCGCCCTTGCGAGATGTCCCCCCGGGGCCGGTGTTGCGGGCCCTGGCCCCTTATGGCCTGCAACCCCAGTGGGAGGGGGTGCCCCCACCCGACACCCGGGGGGATGAAGCCGCGGATGAAAAAGAGCAGTGAGCGGGAAGCGGTCAGCAGGGAGCGCAGTAGGGGCGACCCGGCTGGTCGCCCAGGGCAATGAAACCGCGGACAAACGCGGATAACCGCGGACAAAATGAAAAAACACGGATGAACACGGAAAAACACGGAAGAAAGATAGCAAGAAGCAGTCAGCCCGGTAGGGGCGACCGGCTGGTCGCCCAGGGCAATGAAACCGCGAACAAACGCGGATAGACGCGGCTGAACAACAGCAGGAAGCAGTCAGCAGGGAGCAGGGAGCGGTCAGCAAGCCCGGCCTCCGCCATCTTCCAACCACCAACTACCAACTACCAACCACCAACTACCAACCTCCAACCTCCAACTCGAGCGTGCCGCGGTCCAAAAACGCGCGCAGCCTTTGGGTGCGCAGCGAGCCGACCCGCATGGTATACTGATTATCGAAACTCCCTCAGGCGGTGGGTGTATGCGTCGAACCTTTGCCGAAGAACCCGACCGCTGGGCCGAAGCCCGGGAGCGCATGGTGCGCGACCAAATCGCGGCCCGAGGGGTGCGCGACCCCCGGGTGCTGGAAGCCATGCGTATCATCCCGCGACATGTGTTCGTACCCCCCGACAAGCAGATGTGGGCCTATGAGGACCGCCCGTTGAGCATCGGCCACGGGCAAACCATTTCGCAGCCCTACATCGTGGCCCGCATGACCGAGCTGTTGGGCCTGCAAGGCGACGAAAAGGTGCTGGAAGTGGGCACCGGTTCGGGGTATCAGGCCGCGATTTTAGGGTATTTGGCCCCCGAGGTGCACACGGTAGAACGGGTGCCCGAACTGGCCCAACAGGCCGCGGCCCGCTTGGCCGCGCTGGGGCTACCCCATGTGCAGGTGCATGTGGCCGACGGCACTTTGGGGTGGCCCCCGGCCGCGCCTTACGACGCCATTCTGGTGGCCGCGGCCGCGCCCCAGGTGCCGAAGCCTTTGCTGGAACAGCTGGCCGTGGGCGGGCGCCTGGTGCTGCCCGTGGGCGACCGCTATCAGCAGTTCCTGGAACGCTGGACCCGCCTCGGCCCTGACGACTTCCGCCACGAGCGCTTCGAGCCCGTCGCGTTCGTGCCCCTGGTGGGCAAAGCCGGCTGGCCCGAAGCATAGCCGCCGGTCCCCCGCGGAGCCTTTCCCCCAAACCCAGGAGCATTGCCATGCCCAATCGCCTGGCCCAAGCCACTTCTCCCTATTTGCTGCAACACGCGCATCAGCCCGTCGATTGGTTCCCCTGGGGAGAGGAAGCCTTTGCCAAGGCCCGGGCCGAAGACAAGCCCATTTTCTTGAGCATCGGTTATGCCGCGTGTCACTGGTGCCATGTCATGGCCCACGAATCTTTCGAGGACCCGGAAATTGCCGCGCTGCTCAACGAGCATTTCGTGCCGGTAAAAGTGGACCGGGAAGAGCACCCCGATGTGGACAAGGTGTATATGGAAGCCGTGATGGCCATGACCGGCCACGGCGGCTGGCCCCTCACCGTGTTTCTCACGCCCGAGGGCGAACCTTTTTACGGCGGCACTTACTTCCCGCCGGAGCCGCGGCACAACCTGCCCGGCCTGCGGGACCTGCTGCAGGCCCTGGCCCACGCCTGGCAGCACGACCGGCAACGGGTGCTGGACGCGGCCCGGGGCGCGCGGGAGCATGTGGCCGCCGCGCTCAACGCCACCCTCAACCCCGAGTACGCGGCCCGACATTTGCACTTGGGCCTGGCCGAGCAGGCCGTGGCCGCGCTGCATCGCCGTTACGACGCCCGCTTCGGCGGCTGGCAGCGCAAAGGACCCAAGTTCCCCCAGGCCGCGGTGCTGGAATTTTTGCTGCGCATGGGGCAGCGCGGGCACCCCATGGCCCGCCACATGGCCCTGCACACCCTGGCCATGATGGCCAAGGGCGGCATGTACGATGTGTTGGGCGGCGGCTTCCACCGCTACAGCGTGGACCATTTGTGGCGCGTGCCCCACTTCGAAAAGATGCTCTACGACAACGCACTGCTGGCCCGGGTGTATCTCTATGCCTTCCTGCTCTCGGGGGAAACCGGCTATCGCCAGGTCGCGGAGGCCACGCTGGATTTCATGCTGCGGGAAATGGCCGCACCCGAAGGCGGGTTTTACGCCAGCTTGGACGCGGACAGCCCCGGCGGTGAAGAGGGCGCGTTCTATGTGTGGACCCCCGACCAAGTGCGGGCGGTGTTGGAACCCGACGACGCGGCGCTGTTCATGGCCGCGTATGGCCTGGAAGGGCCGCCCACCTTCGAGGGGCGGGCCTATGTGCTGCAGCGCCAGGCCAACGACCAAGCCTTAGCCGACCGCTTCGGCCTTACCCCCCAGGCAGTGGCGGAACGCTTGCAGCAGGCCCGGGCGGCCTTGCTGGCCGCGCGCGAACGCCGCGCCCGCCCGGCCACCGACGACAAGCTACTGCTGGCCTGGAACGGCCTGGCCGTATGGGCCCTGGCCGAGGCCGGCTTCTATTTGCAGCGCGGCGATTATGTGGCCGCAGCCCGGCGCACGGCCCAGGCCTTGGAAGACGCGGCCCGGGCCTTAGGCTACTGGCCCCGGGGGTGGCGGCAGGGCCGACCCTTGCCCCGCCCGGCCTATCTGCAAGACCGGGCCGCGTGGGCCCTGGGCCTGTTGGCCCTCTACCGCGCGGACCCCAACCCGGCCTGGTTCGCCGCAGCCCAGGCCCAGGTCGAGGCCATCGCCCGCGATTTCGCCGACCCCCAAGGGGGATGGTTCGAGACCGCGGCCCAGGTCCAAACGCCCTTGGTGCGGCCCAAGGTGTGGGACGACGGCGCGGTGCCCGCGGGTCAGAGTCTGACGGCCACTTTGTGGGTGCAGTGGAGCATGTATACCACCCGGCCCGAGATGCAGGCCCAGGTGGAAACGCTGCTGCGCGGGTTGGCCCCCTTGCTGGCCCGCTACGCCACCGCGTATGGCCAGTGGCTCAATGCGCTGGACCTGGTGGTGGGCCCCCGGGGTGAGGTGGCCCTGGTGCACCCGCCGCAGGCCCCGGCCGACGCCTTGCTCGCGGTGCTGCGCGCGGCCTGGCGGCCCCGGGTGGTGTGGGCCGTGGCCGCCACGCCGGTTCCCCCCGAAGCGCCGCCCCTGGTGCAGCAACGCCCCCCGCAGGATG
>JALSPJ010000093.1 GCA_026985995.1 Anaerolineales bacterium | reverse complement strand
AATCGTGGTGCGGGGTGAGGCGCGGCCCCACGAGGTGGTGCTGTGCGTGCGGGACCAGGGGCCGGGCATTCCCCCCGAGGACCAGCCCCATGTGTTCGACCCCTTCTACCGCAGCCGGGCCACGGCGAGCAAAGTGCCCGGCACCGGGCTGGGCCTTTTCCTCAGCCGGGCTATCGTGGAGGCCCACGGCGGGCGCATGTGGGTCAACCCCCACTACCGCCAGGGCGCGGAGGTGTGCCTGGCCCTGCCGCGCGAACCCGGGGCCGCCGCGAACCAGGCCGCGGCGGCGCCTGCCAAACCCCAACGCAAAACCCCGGGGCGCGCGGCAAACGACGGTTCCCCGGGGTGAAAGGCCGTGGCCGGGCGTAACGCCAAGGCCCCTCAAACCACGAATTTGCCGTCCCGCATGATGACTGCCCCGTCTACCTCAATGCTCACTCCTAAGGGAATGACATCCACATGCACAGGGCTCTCCCAGTCCGCGCCCGTGGCGTGGGGGTAGGGGTTGCCAAAGGCCACATGCACGCCGGGGAATTTCTCGTCTTGCAGCAGGTTGCCGGTGAGCTCGGTGAGGAATTCGTTGGTGCCAATGGCGAATTCCCCCACGCGCCGACCGTTGGGGGCCTGGCGCATGTACTCCCACACTTCTTGGGCCAGGGCGGGGTTGGGGTGTTCCACCCGCTGCACCTGACCGTCGGCCACTTCGATGCGCATGGGGCGCTCGAGCAGGCCGTATTTTTCGCTGAAATAATCGCCCAGCAGGTGCACCACCAGCACGCCCTCGGCGCTCACCGGCGAAGTGAAGGTTTCGCCCTCGGGCAGGTTGCCCCAGTCGCCCGGACGGTGGTAGAGCCCGGTGGAAGGCACCCAGCGCCGCCGTTGGGGGTCGAGCACCGCGGTGAAGTCGGTGCCCTCGGGGGAGGTGACGCGGATTTGGCGGGCGTAGCGCACCAGCTCGTAGATTTGCCGGGTGCGGGCGGCCACCTGGTCGTAATCCGCGGTCATGCCGGTGCGCATGAGCCGGGGGGTGATGCCAATCATGTGGCCGTGGCGCACCCGAAAGCGCTCGCGCAAAAGCTGCCCCGCGGCCATGCGGAAGGTGACTTCGCCGGGCTGGCCCTGGGCGGCGTAAAAGGTCACCGTGGGGCGAAAGGCTTCCAGGGCCTGCACCAAGGCCGGGGGCACCTGGGTGATGGGCCGGGGGGCGAATTCCTCCAGCCGGCGCACCTGGTGGGCCGCGCCCACTTCTTCCGCGGCCGCGGCCAGGGCCCGACCGATGGGCAGGGTGGCGTCGTCGGTGATGATGAACACCCGGTCCGTGGGCTGCACGCCCATGCACTGCCGCACCGCGGTGCGCGCGCCGGGCATCAGCGTGGGGTCGATGGCGGTCATGGGCAGCCTCCGTTCAGTCTTCGGGGTGCAGGATGGGCGAGAAGGTGTCGATGAGCAGCTTGACATCGCCGCCCACGGAGTACAGCACCGGCGAGGTCGCGCCCCGGTCCATGTATTCCTTGACCTTGGCCCGGGCTTCCTCGGGGGTACCCGACGCGGTGATGCGGTGAATCAGGTCGTCGGGCACTAAGTGCTTGGCGCGCTGAATTTGCTCGTGGGTGGCCGGCCAGCCCAAGATGGACTGGATTTCCCGCACCACTTCTTCCGACACGCCTGAAGCTTTGGCGATGTGGGGCTGCTGGGCCAGGTATTGCACCAGCAGCTCTCGGGTGCGGTCGATGGCTTTCTCCCGGTCGTGGTCCACCGAAGCGACGATGAGTTGGGGCCGGTCGATGTCGTCCAAGGTGCGCCCGGCCTTGCGCGCGCCCTTTTCGATTTGCTCCAGGGCCCAGTCGTTGTATTCGGGCGGCACGCAATAGTTGAGCAGCACGCCGTCCGCGATTTCCCCGGCCAGGGCCAGCATCTTGGGGCCTGTGGCGCCGATGTAGATGGGCACTTGCCGCGGCTCCCGTCGGCCGTGCACCACATCCAGCTCGATGCCTTCCACATGCACGAATTCGCCGTGGAAGGTGACCCGCTCCATGTTGAGCAGCCGGCGCAGCACAATGACGGTTTCGCGCATGGCGGTCAGGGGCTTGCGGCGAATGATGCCCACATTGCGGGCCAGAGGGTCCCACCAGGCGCCCAGCCCGGCAATGATGCGCCCGGGGGCCAGGTCGTCCAAAGTGAGGAAGGTGGCGGCCAGCAGGCCGATGTTGCGGGTCCAGTTGTTGATGACGCCCGAGCCGATTTTGATGCGCTCGGTGACCGCGGCATAGGCGGCCATGGGCACGATGGCGTCGCGCACTAAGCGGCTCTCGGCCTGCCAGACGGCTTCAAAACCCATTTTTTCCGCGTAGCGCACATATTCCAGCCCTTCTCGCAGGTCGTGGGCGTCTTGCAAATACAAAGCCGCGCGTTTCATAAGAACCTCCTTGGGAAAGACGCGCCCGGTCATCCGGGCCAGGGTGACGGACTTTGGCGTAATTGTTCATAAGCGGCCTTTTGTACCAGGCCGGGGAACACATGCCGCAGCAGGTAGATGTCTTGGGGCCAATCCAGGTCCCGGGCCAGGCCGGGGCGGTGCACCACATGCACCTCGCGGCCCTGGGCCTGGGCCGCGTGCAGGTGACGCAAAAAGGACCCCGGGCCGTAGGAAAACATATGGCCCGTGGGGGGTGTAAGGCCCAAGGCGTTGGTGCCCTGGCGCTCCCGGTCCGGTGCGATGACCAGCCGCCCCTGGGGGGGAACCGGCTCCGCGCGCAGGGTTTGCACCACGGCTTCCACATCCGCGCGGGTCAGGTGAGGCAGGTCCACGGCCAGCACCAGCATATAAGGCACATGCCATTGGCCCAACAAGGCCGCGGTGCGGGTCAGGGTGATGTTCAAATCCGCATCGCCGGCTTCTTGCAACACCCGCGCACCCCACGAGCGGGCCAGCGCCAGGGCCGCGGTATCGCGGCTGACCACCAGCACCCGGTCGATGCCGGGGGTTTGGGTGACGATGTTGAGGGTGTGCTGCAACAGCCAGCGGTTGATGCGTTCCCGTTCGTCGGGGGTCAACACTTGCGCCAGGCGCGATTTGCCTTCGCGCAAGGGCTTGACCGGAATGATGGCCATCAAGGTCACTTTGGGCTCCTCCGTGCTGCCGCGCCAGGGCGGCAGGGATAGCGGCAGGCGAGTCTCTTCTCCCGCTATCCGTTAGTGCGCGCCGCGCAGGGTTTGGGCCAAATCCCAGGCCGTTTGGGCCAGGGCTCGCCGGCGCGCCGGTGTAGGCATCCACGCGTCGGTGATGAACACGGCCTGGCCCGTGGCCGCGGCGATGCGTGGGGCCAGGGCTGCATCGGCCTGGTCGATGAGCAGGCCGTGGACCAGGCCCCGGTAGTGTTGGGCCACGGCCAGGGCCGAGGGGGTAATGCCCAGCTCGGCGAACATTTTGGCCGCGGGGCCCTTGACCGCCCGCCCACCGATGAGG
>JALSPJ010000092.1 GCA_026985995.1 Anaerolineales bacterium | reverse complement strand
GGGAACGCGCCCTTTGACCCGCGAGGAGGCGCGCCGCCTCACCGATAGTATAATGACCCGCGTTGTGCTCGCGTCCGCGTTGCGCCCACTGCACCGGAGAAACAACCACCCATGGCTCGCAACCTGCCGACCGCCATCCTGCGCTTCCTCGCTCGCCTGGCCCGGCGCCAGGTGACCCGCGCCCTGGACGATGCCACCCTGCGCGACCTGGCCGACGCCCTGGCCGAGATGGGCCAGGAGGAACTGGCCGCGCGGCTGGGGGCCTTCTTCGCGTCGGAAGACCGCCGCGCCGCGCTGGCCCGGGCCCTGGAGCGGGCCGACGCGTGCGCGCGGCAGCGCCTCGCCTCCACGCCCTGGCACGGCCCGGCCCGGCAGCTCCCCCTGCGGGGCCTGTCCTCCCTGCTCCAGGCCCTGGAAGCCCTGCCCCAGGACGACCTGGACGAGACCCGCCTGCGGCAAGCCCTGGCCCAGACCCTGCAGCGGGACTGGCGCGCCACCCCCGAACAGGCCCGGGGCCTGGCCGAGCTCTATCTGGCCTGCCTGCGGGAGGCCTTGCTGGAGGTGGAAACCGACGCGCTGCGCACCCTGGGCCGCAGCGTGCTGCGCACCGAGGCCAAGGTGCACCGCCTGGAGCAGGCCCTGAAGGCGTGGCAGGAAAAAGCCCGCCGCGAGGTCCGCCTGCACATTCAGGGCGCGGTGGAAAAAAGTGCCATCGTCATCGGCGATTACAACATCGTCGTTCAGACCATTGTGGAGCCCGTGCGCCGCCTGCCCACCGACTACGCCACCCACATCGAGGAATTCCTCCAGGCCTACTTAGGCACGCCCGAAAACCCCGTGCCCTTTGGCGGACGGGACGCGGCCCTGGCCGAACTCGACGCCTGGCTGGCCGATGCCCACACCCCCTATCTGCTCCTCACCGCGCCCGCGGGCCGGGGCAAGAGCGCGCTCCTGGTACGCTGGCTGGAACGGGTGCGCCGACAGCACCCCGGGATGGCCGTGGTCTTCGTGCCCGTGAGCATCCGCTACAGCACCAACCAGGCCAGCTTGACCTTCGCGGCCTTGGCCGCCCAGCTGGCCCGGGCCTTCGGCGACCCGGTCCCTGCCGACCCCCACACCCCCGCGGAGGTGTGGAAAGCCATCGCGGCCCAGTACCTGCGCCGGGAACCGCCCCCGGAGGGCCTGCTGGTGGTGCTGGACGGCCTGGACGAGGCTGCGGACTGGGAGCCCGACCCCGTCCTCTTCCCGCTGAACCCCCGGCCCGGGCTCAAGGTCGCGGTGAGTGCCCGGCTGACCGCGACCCGGCCCCGGGCCGCGGACTGGCGCCGGGCCTTAGGCTGGGAGCGCCTGCCCGTACGGGAGATGGCCCTGGAACCCCTGGACCGGCCCGGCCTGCAGGATGTCATGCTCAAAATGGGCGCGCCCACCGACGAACTGGCCCGCAAGCCCTTCATCGTGGAAGAACTCCATCGCCTGACCGGGGGCGACCCCCTCCTCGTCCGCTTCTATGTGGAAGACCTGTGGAAGCGCCGGGAAGACGCGCTGCACCTGACCCCCGAAGACCTGCACCGCCTGCAGCCCGGGTACGAGGGCTACTTCCAGTCCTGGTGGGAGTACCAGCACCAACTGTGGGACGAAAAGGCGCCCCTGCGGGAGCGGAGCGTGCGGGAAGTGCTCAACCTGCTGGCCACGGCCCTGGGCCCCCTGCCCAAAGACGCGCTCCTGGAGCTGGCCCACCCCGAGGCCGGCCTGGATACCTGGACCTTAGAAGAGGCCCTGCGCCCCCTGGCCCGCTTTGTGGTGCAGGCTCCCGAGGGGTACATCTTCGGCCATCCCAAACTGGGGGACTTCTTCTTTGGCCGCCTGGCCCGCCGCGAGCAGGCGGATCTGGAAGCCCGCTTTCTGCGCTGGGGTGCGGAGGTGCTGGCCGCCCTGGAGCAGGGCCGGCTGGCCCCCCACGAGGCGCCGGCTTACCTGGTGCGCTACTACCGGGCCCACTTAGCCCGGGCCAGGGCGCCCCTGGCGGCCTTCCGCCGGCTGGTGGCAACCGACGCCTGGGCCCGGGCCTGGGAGGCCCTGGAGGGCAGCTACGCCGGTTACCTGAGCGATGTGCGCGCCGTGTGGGAGCGGGCCATCCGGGTCAACGAGGCCGGCCTGGCGCAGGGGCAGCACCCCCTCCCGGCCCTGGGTCTGGAGATTCGCTGCGCGCTCATCGAGGCCAGCGTGCACAGCCTGGCCGCGAGGCTGCCGGCTCAACTGCCGGCCCTGCTGGTGGAAGACGACCTGTGGACCCCGGCCCAGGCCTTAGCCCACCTGCGCCAGATGCCGGACGAGGAGAAGCGGGCCAACGCCTTAGCCGCGCTGGTCCCGATGCTGGCCCGCAAGGCCCCCGAAGCCCTGCCCGACGCCCTCCAGGCCGCCCGGAGCATCCGGGATGCCGATGACCGCGCCCGCGCCCTGGCGGCCCTGGCGCCCCACCTGCCCCCAGACCTGCTGGCCGAGGCCCTCCAGGCCGCCCGGAGCATCGCGAGCGACCGATACCGCGCCGAAGCCTTAGCCGCCCTGGCGCCCCACCTGCCCCCGGAGCTGCTGGCCGAGGCCCTCCAGGCCGCCCGGAGCATCGAGGATGCCACCTGGCGCGCCCACGCCCTGGCCGCCCTGGCACCCCACCTGCCCCCGCAGGAATACCACCAAGTTTCATATGAGGCTCTTCAAACGGCCCAAAATATCAGAGATGCAGAGAGCCGTAACTGGGCGCTCATAGATTTGGTTCCCTACCTGCGTTGGGAAAAGCGCCGTCAGGTACTACAGGCAGTTTTACAGACTATCCGAGACTTCCAAAGTGGTTTCTGGCGCCTTCTTATTATAAAGGCTCTATCACCCTATCTCCCACCACACCTGCTTCCCCACGTCCTAAAAGCCATTCGCGATACTTATGATTATGATGAAGAAGCAAACAATCTTCCACGTATATGGGTACTAGCACAATTGGTTCCTAAGTTAGCCGAGGCTGGCTTTCCTGAGTTGGCTCTGCAAGCCGTGCGAAGTGAGGAATCTTTCTGGCGCGCTACTATTACAGCAGGATTACCTTCTATACCGAATAAACCTAAATTATCTGAGCTGGAACCGGATGCCACCATCCCAAACGTGTGGAGAGATTTCTATCGCGCCCAAGCGTTAGTTGCACTTGCCCCCCGTCTACCCACCGTTTTGTTACCCGAATCGTTGCGGACCGCTCGCAGCATCCGGGATGCCTACCAACGTGCCCAGGTGTTAACGGCCATCGCGCCCCGTTTGCCGAAAACCCAACGCTATCAGGCCTTGAAAGAAGCTCTACAGACAGCCCACAGTATCCGAGATGCCGACAATCGTGCTAAAGCCCTGGCCGCCCTGGCCCCCCACCTGCCCCAAGACCTCCTCGCCGAGGCCCTCCAGACGGCCCAAAGCATCGAAAGCGACTGGCACCGCGCCCGCGCCTTAGCCGCCTTGGCCCCCCACCTAGCCCCCGAGCAGCGCCGCCAGGCCCTGGCCGAGACCCTCCAGGCCGCCCAAAGCACCGAGGATGCCGACGACCGCGCCCACGCCCTGGCCACCCTGGCCCCCCAGCTGCCTGAAGAACAGCGCGGCCAGGCCCTGCAAGAGGCTCTCCAGGCCGCCCGGAGCATCCAGGATGCCGACAACCGCGCCGAAGCCTTAGCCGCCCTGGCCCCCCACCTGCCCCCGGAGCTGCTGCCCGAGGCCCTCCAGGCCGTCCGGAGCATTGAAAGCGACTACGCCCGCGCCAAAGCCCTCGTGGCCCTGGCCCCCCACCTGCCTGAAGAGCAGCGCGGCCAGGCCCTACAGCAGGCCCTCCAGGTCGCCCGCGACATCGGAGAGCCTAATGCCCGCTTCAAGACCATGGCGGCTATCGTCCCCCGGCTGGCCGAGACTGGCTTCTCGGAGCAGGCCATACAAGTCGCTCAGCGTATTGAACATGAACGGTACCGCTCTAAGGCTATGGGCGCTTTGGCACTCACGCTGGCTGAGGCGGGTTTCTACTCCCTATCCTTACAGGTAATTCAAAACATTGAACGGGGCGATGAATATATCAACGCCATAACGGCACTTCTATCTTATCTTCCATTGAAAAAACGCCATCAAATCCTGAGCGAGTTTCTACAAACGGTCCATGATACTGGGGATGTGTATTGGTACGCTCAAACATTGGCGGTCCTGGCACCTTATTTAAAGGCGAAGCAACGCGCTCAAGTCTTGCACGAGGCTCTGCAAAATATCAGAAACCTTGAAAGCGACTATGCCCGTGTTGAGGTACTATCTGCCTTGGCCCTTCACCTATCGAAAGATCAACGTAGCCAGGCTTTTCGGGAAGCCTTCCAGACAGCTCTCAACATTGAGGATAATAGCAGCCGCGCTTGGGCTTTGATGCTCTTAATACCCCATTTGCACGAGGCTCTACGCGGTCAGGCACTGAATGAAGCTCTACAAGCAGCCCGAAGCATCGAGGATGCCGAAGAGCGCGCCAAAGCCCTGATGGCCTTAGCCCCCCATCTCCCCGCAACCCTGCGTAGTCATACCATAGAAGCGGTCCTGGAGGCGGCCCACAGCATTGAGAACGCCTTGTACTACCCCTGGGTTCTGGTGATTCTGGTACCCAACATAACCAAAGCCGGTTTCCCCCATATGGCCCTACAAGCCATTCAAAGCATCAAGTGGAACGGCCCGGCCTACGCCCAGGCTTTATCAGATTTGGCGCCCCATTTATCGTCCCACCTACTACCGCACGCTCTACGTGCTGCCCTGGGGATATCAGAAAAGGAGATGCTGCGTGCCAGCCCACGCGACCGCGCCCGCGCCCTGGCGGCCCTGGCGCCCCGGCTGGCCGAGATGCCCCGGGAACGGCTGTATCCCCTGTGGCGCGAAACCCTGCCCCTTCTGGCCGCCCGCACCCGGAAGGACCTGCTCGCCGACCTGCGGGCCTTGGCCCCCGTGGTCCAGGCCTTGGGCGGCGCGGAGGCCGTGGCCGAGACCTTCCGCGCCACCCAGGATGTGGGGCAATGGTGGGAGTGATGGCGGAGGTTGGAGGTTGGAATGACTATACGCATTAAAGCTGGACTCTGTCCCCCGCCCCCGATTCTGGTACAATCCCCCCATCCGGCTCGACGGAGGTGCCGGCATGAAAATTTTGGTCGCCCTCACTTACTACCGACCCCACACCAGCGGCCTGACCATCTACGCCGAGCGCCTGGCCCGAGCCCTGGTCGCCCGCGGGCACCAGGTCACTGTGCTGACCTCGCAATATGACCGCGGCCTGCCCCGCCGCGAGACCATGGACGGCGTGCAGGTGGTGCGGGTGCCCGTGCTGGCCCGGGTGAGCAAGGGCGTGCTGCAGCCCACCTTGGGCTGGGAGGCCACCCGCCAGATTTTGGCCCACGATGTGGTGCACCTGCACCTGCCCCAATTCGACGCCGCGGGCATGGCCCTGCGCGGCCGCCTCTTTCGCCGTCCCGCGGTCATCACTTACCACTGCGATGTGCTGCTGCCTCCAGGTTGGTTCAACCGGGTGGCCAACACCGTGGTGCACATCATGGACCACCTGGCCGCGACTTTTGCCCACCAGGTGGTCACTTACACGCAAGACTACGCGGACCATTCGCCCTTCTTGCGCCGCTATCGCCACAAACTGACCACCATCCTGCCGCCGGTGGAACTGCCCCCGGCCTCGCCCGAGGCCATCGCCGCGCTGCGGGCCCGCTTCAACCCCCAGGGCCGGCGGCCCGTCATCGGCATGGCCGCGCGGCTGGCCGCGGAGAAAGGCGTGGAAGTGCTGCTGGACGCGCTGCCCCGGGTGCTGGAAGTCTTCCCCGAGGCGCTGGTGTGGTACGCGGGCCCTTACGAGCATGTGCTGGGCGAAGAAGCCTACCGCCGGCGGGTGCTGCCCCGGGCCCGAGCCCTGGAAGCCCAGGGGCACTGGCGCTTTCTGGGCCTGCTTTCGCCGCGAGAAATGGCCGCGTTTTACCCCAACCTGGATGTGTTGGTGCTGCCCAGCCTGAACTCCACCGAGAGCTTTGGCCTGGTGCAAATCGAGGCCATGATGAACGGCGTGCCCGTGGTGGCGTCGGACCTGCCCGGCGTGCGCCAACCGGTGCGCATGACCGGCATGGGCGAGATTGCCGCGGTGGGCGACCCGCACAGCCTGGCCCAGGCCCTGCTGAAAGTGTTGCAGCATCCCGAGGCCTATCGGGGTGACCCTCAGGCCGTGCGGGCGCGCTTCCACCCGGACCGTGCGGCCGAGGCTTACGAAAGCCTGTTTCGGCGTTTGCTGGCGCAGGTGCGCCCGTCGGTTTCATCACATGAATAGAACGCGCGTTCCGCGCGCCGAGGACGGCCCCAGGACGCATATAACTTGCGCGGCGCCACGCGCATTCCACGGCGCCCAAAAGAGAAGTTTGAAAATAGGCAGATAAGCCTCCGCAGTTCCGGCGTATCCACCCCCCATATATGGGCGCAAAAGCCCGAAAAGGGGCGAAATACTGCGTAAATATGGGCGCTGACGGTCGCCTCGCGGGGCTATACGCAACCGCCCAATGTTTTAACATTGCGAACCTTAAAGAATGCCACGATTTTAAGATTTCACCCCCTCAAAACCCCTTGCCGTCGCCAACCAACTTGCCTACAATGGGCCCCGCTTGCACACCCATCCGAGGGGAGTTCCCATCGCCGAGGAGCGCCTTCCATGACGCTGACCGCTGTCTCACCGGCTCAAACGGCCACTGCAGCCCCCGACCCCCAGGCCATGTGGCAAGTGGTGCTGCGCCAGCTCCAGCACGAGCTTTCGCCTTCCACCTTCGACGCCTGGGTGCGCGAGACCCGGGCCGTGGCCTGGGACGGGCAAACCCTGCAGGTGGTCACCCCCAACGCCTTTGCCTTAGACTGGCTGCGCAGCCGCCTGCCGGACCTGGTCAACCCCAAACTGCAGGTGCTCTTTCACACCCCCGAGGCCCAGGTGACTTTCGCGCTGGCCAGCGACGAGGCCCGGCCCGTGGCCGGTTCCCCCCAACCCCAGGCCTCGGCCGAACCGGCGGCCCAACAGGCCCCTACCCGCCCCTTGCAAACCCCGGCGCCCAGCCTGCGGTCCGAATACACCTTCGAGACCTTCGTCGAAGGGCCCAACAACCGCCTGGCCTTCGCGGCCAGCCGCGCGGTGGCCGACAATCCCGGCCGGCAATATAACCCCCTCTTCATTTACGGTGGCGTGGGCCTGGGCAAAACCCACCTGCTGCACGCCATTGGCCATGTGGCCGCGGCCAAAGGGCTGCGGGTGCTGTATGTCTCGGCCGAGGATTTCGTCAACGAGCTCATCACCGCCATCCGCCAAAGCCGCACTGCGGCGTTCCGCGAAAAATATCGCCAGGTCGATGTGCTGCTGGTGGACGATGTGCAATTTCTCAGCGGCAAGGAAAGCACCCAGGAGGAATTCTTCCACACCTTCAACGCGCTGCATACCCAGGGCCGTCAAATCGTGCTCACCTCGGACCGCCCGCCCAAGGCCATGCCCACCCTGGAAGAGCGCCTGCGCTCGCGCTTCGAGTGGGGGCTCATGGCCGACATTCAGCCGCCCGACCTGGAAACCCGCCTGGCCATTCTGCAGTTCAAGGCCACCCGCCTGGGTCGGCCCGTTCCCCAAGAAGTGCTGGAATTCATCGCCCGGCGCCTGACTTCCAACATTCGCGAGCTGGAAGGCGCGCTGACCCGGGTGCTGGCCTACCACGACCTGTGGGGCAAACCCCTCACCGCGGCCACCGCGGCCGAAGCCCTGGCCGACCTGCTGCCCAAGCGGCGCAAGGTGGCCGCGGAGAAAATTTTGCACGCCGTGGCCGAGGCGTTTGGCGTTACGGTGGAAGAACTGCGGGCCAAGGGCCGCTCGCGGCGGGTGGCGGTGCCCCGGCAGGTGGCCATGTATTTGCTGCGGGAAGAGGCCGGGCTTTCGCTGCCCCGGGTGGGCGAATATCTGGGCGGTCGGGACCACTCCACCGTGATGCACGGCATCCGTAAAGTGGCCGACCGGCTGGAACGCGACACCCAATTCCGCCGGCGGGTGATGAACCTGCGGGAGCACCTCTACAACCCCGCGGTGCCCCTGCAGGTGGAATGACCGCACCCCCGCCGCGCGGGGCTGCAAGCCGACGAAAAAACGCCGCCCGTGGTGGGCGGCGTTGCGCGTTATCCCAGGCCGATGGCCGTGGGCCCGTTAGTGGTATTCCGCGTACAGTTCTTCGGCCATCTGCTGCAGCTCATCCAGCAGCGCGGGGATGTCCTCGGGGTTGAAGTCGGGCTGGAAGATGCGCGAGGCATACTCGCCCACCGCGCTGCGCACCGCGCTCCACGACGCGTCGCGCGGCTCGAACTTCTTCAGGGTCTGGTCGCTCTGGAACCATTCCACGGCCGCGGCCCACTGCGGGTTGTTGGCCTTGTAGTCTTCCAGCAGCGGCACGGTGGACTGGCGGGTGGGGAAGTAGCCGCTGGCTTCAATCCACTTGGCCTGGTTCTCGGGCGAGACGAACCACTTGATGAACAGCCAGGCCGCGAGCTGCTCTTCGGGGGTCGAGCGCACCATGCTGAACGACGGGCCGTAGACATTGATGACCGGCTGGCCGGTGGTGGACGGGAAGGGGATGAGGGTCCACTCGTCGGTCAGGCCCGAATCTTCGAAGGCCTTGAGCTGGTAGGGGATGCCGGCCTGGCTGCTGGTGGTGAAGAGGGCTTGCCGGGTGGCGAATTCGGGGTTGGGGTAGCGGCTTTCGCTCACCCAGGCGCAGCCATCGTCGAAGAGCTTGCGCAGGTAGCGCAGGGCTTCTTCGGCCTCGGGGGTGTTGAACTTGTACATGCCGTCCTGGTCCACCACATCGCCGCCAAAGGCCCAAATCCAGCCCAAAATGGCCGACGCGCCGCTGTTGACCACCCAACCGCCGGTGCCGTCGTTGTCGGGGTTGTCGTCGTTGAGGTTGGCCTGATACGCGGCGCAGGCCTGCTCGTAGAATTCCTCAGGGGTGGCCGGCGGGTTGTCGAAGCCCAATTCCTTGGCCCAGGTCACATTGTAAAACATGTATTGACCCGAGCGCTGCACGGGCATGCCCAGGCGCTTGCCACCGATGACATCTTGCTGCCAGAACACGGGGAAGAAGTCGGCCTGCTCGTCTTCGCTCAGGCCAAAGACCGGGTCGTTGACATACTCGTTCATGTCGACGATGATGTCACCGGCCAGGTCCCAGGCCATGGCCTGGTTCTGATAAGCCACCACCACATCGGGCAGCTCACCGCTGTTGATGGCCGCGTTCATCTTGTCGAACATTTCGCCGTAGCCACCCTGGTTGATGGCTTCCACGGTGATGCCCCACTCGTTGGTGGCGTTGAACTCATCCACCAGGCGCTGCAGTTCTTCGCCCACGCCCCGGCTCCACACATGCCAGAACTCGATTTTGACGCCCTGCAGGTCCTCGGCCGTCACCCCACCGGGGCCGACCATAGCCTCTTCGGTGGGTGCTTCGGTGGCCTCGGGCTGGGGCGCTTCGGTGGCCTCGGCCTTGGGGGCCTCGGTCATCTCAGCCTTGGGGGCCTCGGTGGCCGGAGCCTGGGTGGCCTCTTCGGCCTTGCCGCCACAAGCGGCCAGGGCCAGCAGCAGCACGGCTACCAGAGCCCAAACGAGCATCCGGCGCCCATTGCCTTTGCTCATGATACGCCTCCTTCACAGAGATTAGGATTTGCGGCTAAGGCACACCCTCATTTTACCAAAACCCCGGGGCACCCCCGCATGACAATGATGCATGGTGGAAGGTGGAAGTTGGTGATTCGTGGTTGGAGGGCTGGTACAATGGCCTCCAACCCGGTCGGAGGTCCAAACGCCGTGTTCCCCCAAACACCCACCTCGCGACGCGTGTGGCAGGCCCACGCGCTGCTGTTGCTCACCGCGGCCATTTGGGGTTTTGGCTTCGTGGCCCAGCGCTACGCCATGGCCCATGTGGGGCCTTTCACCTTCAACGCGGCCCGCTTTGGATTGGGCGCGACCATGCTGTGGTTGTGGCAGCGGGGCCGCGCCCCGACCGCCGCGCGCCGCGCCGGCCTGGCCTTAGGCGCGCTGCTCTTCATCGCCGCGTCGCTGCAGCAGGCCGGGCTGGTGTTCACCACCGCGGGCAAGGCCGGCTTCATCACCGGGCTGTATGTGGTGCTGGTGCCCCTGCTGGCCCACCTGCGGGGGCAGCGGCAGGGCCCAACGGTATGGCTGGGCGCGGGGCTGGCCGTGGCCGGGCTCTACCTGCTGAGCGAGCCCCGCGGCTGGCGCCTGAACCCCGGCGACGGGCTGGTGCTGCTGAGCGCCTTCTTCTGGGCCCTGCATGTGCTGGCCATCGACCACTGGAGCCCCCGCCACGACGGCCTGAGCCTGGCCATGTACCAGTTCGCGCTGGTCGCGCTGCTCAGCGGCCTGGTGGGTGGGCTGGGCGAAAGCCCGCGCGCCGGCCAACTCATCGCCGCGGGCCCGGCCATTCTCTACGGCGGGCTGGTTTCGGTGGGTCTGGGCTACACCCTGCAAGTGCTGGCCCAACGCCACGCGGCCGCGGGCCCGGCGGCCATCATCCTCAGCCTCGAAGCGCCCTTCGCGCTGCTGGGCGGCGTGTTGCTGCTGGGCGAACACCTCACCCTGCGGGGCCTGGCCGGCGCGTTCCTCATGCTGCTGGGCATGATTTTGGCGCAAAAAAGCGCGGCCGAAGCCCAAAAATTTCATTAAAAACCGCAGCGCGCGTTGCACGCGGCCCCCGAGGCTGCTACAATGAAAGCGAACGCTTTTCCCATGGAGGCCATCCCATGACCACACCCACCTATGATTTGCGCTACTGGCAGGCTGCCTTAGACGACCTGGAAACCTATCTGCAAAGCCCCGAATTGTTCTGGAACCTGGATGTGGCCCCGCCGTCCGGCGAACCCGCGTATCCGCCGCTGACGGTGGGCAATTTGCTGCTGGCCCGGCAACGCCTGCAGCGCCCCCTGCCGCCCGAGCTGGAAGCCCAACGCGCGGCTTTAGAGCAGCGCTGGCAGGCCCTGGTGCAGCGCTGGCGGGCCAACTGGCAGCGCAAAGCCAACCGGGAAGTGGAAATGCGCGCCCGCCTGTGGGCCCAATACATGGACGAATGCGCCCACAGCCAGGCCGAGGCCGCCTACTATCCCAACGAGGTGCGCAACCGGGTGCTGGCCGATTTGCTCTTCGTGGAAGGCGAGGCCGACCTGCCCGCAGCCCGGGAGCTGGTGGCCTACGCGGACAAGCGCCTGCAGGCCCACTTTCGGCCCGGCGCTTTTGTGTGGGAACCGGCGTTGGCTCCGGCCTTTCCGCAAGCGCGCTTCTGGTATCTTCACGGCCGGCCCGAGCATTGCGGCGCATGAGGAACCGGCCTTCGACCCCGGCCGCAGCCCGGCCAACGCCGACCCAGGCCCCGCGCTGCCGTCTGCTTTTGGCCTCGGGCTCTCCGCGGCGGCGGGAGCTGGTGCGCTGGCTCGGCCTGCCGGTGCGGGTGCAGGTCCCCCGGGTGGACGAGACGCCCCGACCCGGCGAAACGCCCGAAGCCTATGTGCTGCGCCTGGCCCGGGCCAAGGCCGCGGCCCTGCGCACCGCGGCCGGGGCCGACGACATCATCCTGGCCGCGGATACCGCGGTGGTGTTCGCCCAGCGCATTCTGGGCAAACCGCGTGACGAAGCCGAAGCCGCGGCCATGCTGCAGCAGCTGCAGGGCCGGGCGCATGGGGTGCTCACCGGCTTCGCGCTGCTGTGGCCCGCCCAGGGCCGGGAGCACAGCCAGGTGGTGCGCGCCGCGGTGCACATGCGCCTCTTGTCCGCGGAGGAAATTGCGGCCTACATCGCCACCGGCGACCCGCTGGACAAAGCCGGCGCGTACGCGGCCCAAAACCCCGTGTTTCGGCCCGTGCAGGCGGTGGAAGGCTGCTTTGCCAATGTGGTGGGTCTGCCCGTGTGCGCGGTGGCCCAGGCCCTGGCCGCCTGGGGCTGCCCCCCGGTGCGAGGTATGGTGCCCCGTTGCCGCGCGGCCTTCGGGTACAATTGTGCCATCGGCATTCCCTGAAACGGCCATGTCCGGCGCGCCTTTGCCAGGAGCCAGGTATCCGATGAACGCCTTTTTCCGCCGTTTCCTGCTGCTGGGGGGGCTGCTGTTGCTTTGGACCGGCTGCGGCCGCAATCCGGCCTCTTCCCCCACGCCCACCACCGGGCCCCAGGGCCCCACGGTCGCCGTGGCTCCAGGCCCCGCCGCGACGCCCACGCCGGTTCCCCCACCCCCCGAGCAGGTGACCGAGGCCTTTTTGAAAGCCTGGCCCCAGGGCGACTACCCGGCCCTGTATGCCATGCTCACCCAGGTGAGCCGCGACGCGCTCAGCGCCGAGGATTTTGCCGACTACATGCAACATGTGCTGGTGGAAACCACCACCCAGAACATCGACTACGAAATTCTCTCCGCGCTGGTGGACGGCGACGGGGCCCAGGTGCGCTATCGGCTCACTTACCACACCGTCATCTTCGGCGACCTGAGCCGCGAAACCGAGATGCGCCTGCGCCTCGAAGACGGCACCTGGCGCATTCGCTGGGACCCGGCCATGCTGCTGCCCGAGCTGGCCGGGGGACGGCGCTTGCGGCTGGAGGTGTTCCAGCCCCAACGGGGCGACATTCTGGACCGTCAGGGCACGGTGCTGGCCACGGTAACCGAGGGCTATGCCATCGGCCTGGTTCCCGGCCAGATTGCCCCCGACGCGGAAGACAAACTGCTGGCCCTGCTGGCCCGCATCACGGACCGGGAGCCCGAGGACATCGCCAAGCTGTATGCCTATGCGCAGCCTGAGTGGTATATCGCGGTGGACGAGCAGCCCGCGGAGCGCTTGGCGCCCTGGTACGACGCGCTGCTCAGCTTCAGCGGCGTCATCGTGCAGGCCTACACCGGCCGCCATTACTACTGGGACGCGGACACCGCGCACACCGTGGGCTATGTGAGCCCCTTGCAGCCCGACGAGGTGGACGCTTACCGCCGGCGGGGGTATTCCTTGGGCGCGCGGGTGGGCCGCGCCGGTCTGGAGCGCTGGGGGGAAGACTTGCTGCGGGGCCGCAGCGGCGGCGTGCTGCAAGTGCTGGACCCGGCCACCCAGGAAGTCGTAGCCACCTTAGGCCAGGCCGACCCCGGCCTGCCCGGCACCCTCTACAGCACCCTGGACCTGGACCTGCAGCGCTGGACCTGCTTCGCCATCAAAGATTTTGCGGCCGGCGCGGCGGTGGTGTTGGAACGCGACACGGGCCGGGTGCTGGCCATGTGCTCCCGGCCGGGCTT
>JALSPJ010000091.1 GCA_026985995.1 Anaerolineales bacterium | reverse complement strand
GACCGCGATTTCCTCGGGCGTCTCCGCGGCAATGTCCAGGCCGATGGGCGCGTGCACCCGCTGGATGGCTTCGTCGGACACGCCCCGCTCCCGCAGGGCCTGGACCGTGGTCAGCCAGCGCCGGCGAGAGCCGATGACGCCGATGTAGGCCACGGGGCTGTCCAGCAGGGGGGGCAAGGCTTCCACATCCACAGGGCTGCCCCGGGTGACCAGGGCGATGTAGGTTTGCGGCGTGAGGGGGATGTGCTGGGGCAGGTCCCGGGCGGCGACGGCCAGGCAGGCGTCGGCCTCGGGGAAGGCCTCGGGCGTGCACAGTTCGGCCCGGTCGTCGGTGACGAGGACCCGAAAGCCCAGCCATTTGGCCAGATGCGCCAGGGCCCGGCCCACATGCCCCGCGCCGACGATGACCAGGGTAGGCGGCGGCTGGAGGGGTTCCACATAGATGTGCATTTCGCCGCCGCACACGCCCGGGTCGCCCCGCTGGGGGTCCACCAGGCGATAGGTGAGCAGGCGCGGGCGGCCGTCTTGCAACGCGGCCAGGGCCTCTTGCACCACCCGGTGCTCGGTTTCGCCGCCGCCCACGGTGCCCACGATGCGGCCATCGGGGTAGACCAGCATTTTGCTACCCACCCGCCGCGGGGTGGAGCCCCGGGTGGCTACGATGAGGCACAAAGCCACGGGTTGGTCCGTTTCTACGGCCTGAGCCAGGGCTGTAATGACCTGCGAGGTACTCATGGCGGCCTCCGTTCCGGGCGCGTGCCCGGGTTGTGTGTTTCCATTGTACAGGATGCGCGGCGGTGTGGGCGGCTGACAATGTTTAGAATGATGACAAAATTTGGAGTGGACAACTTTCAAGATTACCCTACCAAAAAAGGCATTCACCGTTGCCAAACTGGGGGTTCCTGTTATAATACCTGAACCCAGGGGTATTGCCCCTTGGGGTGGGCTTGCGCCCCACATTTTCGTATTCGGAGAGTATTAGCGATGATGATGCATCCTCTTGAGCCCTCTTCCTATGAAGACACCCGCCCCGTGGTGGAGGAGGAGGAGCCGTCTGAACCGTCCATGGAGGAACTCTTGCAATCCGAGACCTTTTCCAGTGCCCCCATTGTGCGGGGGCGAGTGTACCGTGGCGTGGTGACCACGGTGGGGGAGCAAGGCGTTTGGGTCAACCTGGGTTCCAAGGTCGACGGCTTGATTCCCGCGGAAGAATTGGAAAACCTGTCGGAAGAAGAGCGGGAGCGCCTGGTGGAAGGCGCGGAAGTGTCGGTCTATGTAGAGCGCATGGAACCCAACGGCACGCCGCAGCTTTCGTATCGGCAGGCCCTGGAGCAGGAAGATTGGGAAAAAGCCCGCGAGTTCATGGAGCGGGGCGAAATTTACCGCGCCAAGATTGAATCGTACAACAAAGGCGGCGTGGTGGTGCGCTTTGGCCGCCTGCGGGGCTTCGTGCCCGTGTCGCATATTTTGCGCGCCCATCGGCTCATGTGGGGCAGCGTGACCCCCTCGGCCGCGTGGAAGAACGCGGTGGGCGATGAGATTGTGACCAAGATTGTCGAGGTGGAACCCAACCGCCGCCGGCTCATCCTTTCGGAGCGGGCCGCGGCCCGAGAAGCCCGGGAGATTTTGAAGACCAAGCTGCTGGAACGGGTGCAGGTGGGCGACATCATCGAGGGCCGGGTGACCCGCATCACCAACTTTGGCGCGTTCGTCGACTTGGGCGGCGCGGACGGCCTGGTGCATCTCTCCGAAATCTCGTGGGAACACATCCGCCACCCCTCGGATGTGCTGGAAGAAGGCCAGCGGGTCAAAGTCAAGGTCATCGAGGTCAACCCCGAACGCCGGCGCATTGGCCTGTCCATTCGCCAGCTGCAAGAGGACCCGTGGAAGGTCAAGGCGTCGCAGTTGCGGGTGGGCCAGCTGGTGCGGGGCACCATCACCCGCCTGGAGAAGTACGGCGCGTTTGCCCGTTTGGAGAACGGTCTGGAAGGGTTGATTCACATCTCGGAAATCAGCCACCGCCGCATCGAGCACCCCAAAGAGGTGCTGCACGAGGGTGAGGAAATCACCCTGCGGGTCATCCGCATCGAGCCCGACCGCCGGCGCATTGGCCTGAGCGTCAAGAAGGTCGACTCCCTGGCCTACGCGGACCTGGACATGCAAATGGCGCTGGCAGAGGCCGACGCGGAGTTAGCTGCGGCCCGGGCCGAAGCCGAGGCCGAAAACCCCGCGCCGGCCGAAGCCACCGACGAGGCCGGGCAAGGCTCCGCGGCCGACGAAGGCGCGACGGACGCGGCCGAAGCCTGAAGGCAATGCAACCCTGGCTCCTCGCCGGCCCCCGGGCGCGTGCTGCGTCGCGGGGGCCGTTTGCATTGGGCTGGGGCAAACCACCCGCCGGGGGTTGGAAGTTGGTGGCTGGAAGTTGGAGGTTAGAGGCTGGTAGTTGGTAGTTGGTGGTTGGTGGTTGGAAGTTGGCAGGGGGGCACGCTTGCTGACTGCTGACCGCTCACCGTTCCCCGCTCATTGCTCCCTGCTGTCTGCTGACTGCTGTTTTTCCTCCGTGTTTTTCCGTGGTTTTCCGTGGTTTTTTCATTTCATTCGCGTTTATCCGCGTGTATCCGCGGTTGCATCCCTCCGGGCACACCGCCGTGCGCCCCTACCGGCCGGGCGCAGCACGCGGCGCCCCTACCGCATTACCACAGGCCGCGGGGCAGGCCCGGGCCGTGCAAACGCACCTGGCTCGGGTCCGAAGGCCACAGGCCTGGAATGCGGGCCCCGCACTTGGGGCAGGTGCCCTGGGCCGTGAGGTGGTATTCCTGCACCACATACCCCCAACGCTTGATGAGCAGCTCGCCACAGTTAGGGCACCAGGTGTGCTCAAAGGGCCCCACCCGGCCCGGCAGGTTCCCCGCGTAGACGAAGTTGAGGCCCTCTTCCCGGCCAATCTCCGCGGCCCGCACCAGCTGCTGCACCGTGGTGGGCGGCGGGTCTTGCATCCGATAATCGGGGTGGAACGCGGTCACATGCCAGGGGATGTCTTTGGAGACCGAAACCAAAAAACGGGCCGCGTCGCGCAGTTCGTCCTCGCTGTCGTTCCAGCCAGGCACAATCAGGGTGACCACTTCCACCCAAAAGCCCATCTCGTGGGTCATGCGGATGGTATCCAACACCCGCTGCAGCACGCCCCCTAACTGGCGGTAGTTCTTGTCGCGCATGGTCTTGAGGTCGATTTTGTACGCGTCGGTATGGGGGCGGATGTATTCCAGCACCTCGCGGGTGGCGTTGCCGTTGGAGACATAACCGGTGACGAACCCCCGGGCCTTGGCGGGTTTGAAGATGGCCATGGCCCACTCGCTGGTGATGAGGGGTTCGTTGTAGGAAGAAACGATGGCCCGCGCGCCTTCGCGTTCGGCCAGGTGCAGCAGATCCTCGGGGGTCACACGATGCAAGAAGCGCAGCGCGGCGTCGCTGGCCGGGTCCCGCAGAGCCTGGGAAGTGAGCCAGTTCTGGCAATAGGGGCAGTGATAATCGCAGCCCAACATGCCAAAGGTGAGCGCGTCGTGGCCGGGCCACACATGATAGAAGGGCTTTTTCTCGATGGGGTCCACCTGCAGCGCGGCCACATAGCCCCAGGGCACATAGAGCACCCCGTCTTTGTTGAAGCGCACCTGGCAAATGCCCCGCCGCCCCGGGCGAATGAGGCAGCGATGGCCGCACGCGTAACAGCGCACCTTGCTACCCTCCAGGCGCTCGTACAGCTCGCCGGGGCGGGTGAGCTGGTCCAACACCTCGCCCAAGGTGGTTCCCGACTTGGGGGGCATGACCTGGGTCATGGTGCACCTCCTTGCTCGGCGGGCGTCAACGCCGGCGTCCGCGGGCGCCCTTCTTGCTGCGCCGCCGCGTTTTAGCGCTGCGCGCCTCCGCGCGCGCTTCCCGCCCATCGGCCCGCTCACCGCGCAGGCTCAGCGGTGTGCTGGTGGGGCGAAAGGCCCGAATGACATTGCGCACGCTTTCCAGGCGCACCAAAATTTGCTGCAGCTCGGCAATATCGCGCACGCCAATCACAAAATCGATGCGCGCCTTGTGCGACGCGGGGGATTTGCTATCCACATTGGCGTTGATGATGTTGATGCCTGTTTCGGCAATCACATCCGTGACATCCCGCAGCAGGCCGGGGCGGTCGATGGCCTCGACGCGAATAGGCACTTCGTAGCGCCGCTCCCGGGCCTTGGGGCCCCACGAAACCACGATGAAACGGCCCGGCTCTTTGACCTGCAAGGCCAACGCGGTGGGGCAATCCTGACGGTGAATGGTCACCCCCCGCCCCCGGGTGACATAGCCGACGATGGGGTCGCCGGGTGCGGGGTTGCAACAGCGGGCCTTACGCGTCAGCAGGCCATCCAGGCCCTGCACCACATAATTGTCTTCGCTGACCTCAGGGCCCCGCTCCTCCTGCGGCGCGAACAGGCTGGCCAGGTCCACATCCTCTTCGGTCTGGGGGGCTTCTTCCTGGGCCAGAATTTGCACCACTTTGGCCGTGTCCACTTCCCCCCGACCGATGGCCACATACAAATCGGTGAGGCTCGAGAGACCCAACCGGGACGGCACTTCGCTCAGGTCCGCGTTGCGCAGTCCCAAACGGCGCAGTTCTTTGAGCAGCCGCTCCTCGCCCCGCTGGCGGGCAATTTTCTGCTCCTCATGGCGGAACCAACGGCGAATTTTGGACAACGCCCGCTGGGTGGTCACATAGCCCAACGCGGGGTTGAGCCAATCGAGGCTGGGGCCGCCGCTCTTGGCGGTGATGATTTCCACCTGGTCGCCCGATTTGAGTTTGTAGGTCAAAGGCACCAGCTCGCCGTTGACCCGCGCGCCGCGGCAGCGGTGGCCCACCTCGGTGTGAATGTAATAGGCGAAATCCACCGGCGTGGCGCCGGCAGGCAGGTCGATGATGTCGCCCTTGGGGGTGAAAACATAAATGCGGTCCTGGAAGAGGTCGCTTTTGACCCCGGCCATGAACTCCAACGCGTCGCGCACATCCTTCTGCCATTCCAGCGCCTGGCGCACCCACTGAATCTTGCGCAGCAGCGCCTCCCGGTCCCGGGGGTCGTGGATGCCTTCCTTGTAGGCCCAATGGGCGGCAATGCCCAGCTCGGCCACCTGGTGCATATCCCGGGTGCGGATTTGCACCTCTAAGGGCTTGCCATCGTCGAAAATCACCGTGGTATGCAGGGACTGATACTGATTGTCCTTGGGCGTGGCGATGTAATCGTCGAACTCGCCGGGGATGGGCCGCCAATGGGTGTGCACCACGCCCAACAGGGTGTAGCACATGCCCTTCTCTTGTTCCTCCACAGCTTTGGGGGTCAGGCGCTGGCGATATTCGGGCTTGAGTTCCACGATGAGCCGCACCCCGCGCACATCGAGCACCTGCTCGAAGGGCACCTTTTTGCGCTGCATCTTGCGGTAAATGGAGTAAATGTGCTTGGGCCGGCCCTGAATTTCAATGTGGAACCGGCGGTCCGGCAGCGCACGCTGCACCACCCCGCGCATCCTCTCCAGAATGCGCTGCATCATGGCCTCGCGCTCGCTGCGGCGGGCCTCGAGTTTGCGGGCGATTTCCTTATATTTCGCCGGGTTGACATAGCGGAAGGCCAGGTCTTCCAGTTCCCACTTGAGGCGGCCAATGCCCAGGCGGCCCGCCAGGGGCGCGAAGACATACAGGGTTTCTTCCGCGATGCGCTTGCGTTTACGCTCGGGCAAATGGTGCAGGGTGCGCATGTTGTGCAGGCGGTCGGCCAACTTGATGAGGATGACCTCGGGGTCGTTGAGCATGGCGATGATGATTTTGCGAATGTTGAGATAAGTGCGCAGCCGCCGCTCCATCAGGATGGCCCGCCGACGCTTGTCGGGGGTCGTGCCCTCGCCGTTGGCGTCGTCGTGCAGCGCGTGGCTGACCCGAGGCAGGGCCTTCATTTTGGTCACGCCATCGACGAAGCGGGCCACCTCATCGCCAAATTCCCGACGCAAATCGTCCAAGGTGATGTCGGTGTCTTCCACCACATCGTGCAGCAGCCCCGCGGCGATGGCCGAGGCCGAAAGGTTCAGTTCAGCCAGAATTTGCGCCACAGCCAGGCAATGGGTGATGTAAGGGTCGCCCGAAGCCCGGGTTTGGCCGGCGTGGGCCTGGGCAGCGAAGAAAAACGCCCGCCGCACCAGCTCGCGTTCGGCTTCGGTGAAATGCTGCGGCAGCGCGGCCATGAGCCGCTCGAAATCTTCCAGCACCGCCGCGGGCAAAGCCAGGGCCTCGAAGGCCGAGGTTTCGGGTTCAAACCCTGTAGATGTGGTCATGATGCCCTACGCTCCCCTACATGAACCGGCCAGGATGCCGTGTTCCTGTTTTCACAATAGCAGAAATCGAACGCCAAGACAATAGCGTCGCGGGTTGGATGGTCGTCGGACGGTCAGGGGGTGGGCTTCGCGTCCCGCTCCCGGGTCAAAAGGCGCGCTTCGTGCAGCAAATGTTCCAGGCGGGGGCGCCATTCCGGGGGCGCGGTGGGCAACACCCGCCGCAGCAGCCATTGCACCCCCGCGGGGTCCCGGCTTTCCCACAACAAATGCCGCCACAGGGGCACGGCCTCCGCGGGCCAACGCCGGGTGATGTGCTGCAGCAGGGGAACCCAGTCGGGCCGCAGCTCCGGGTTGGGGCGTTGCAGGCCCTGCCGTACCAGCCGGAACAGGGCCGGGGTGTTGTCGAAAGCCTCGGCGCGGGCCAGGCGAGCCAGGGCCCACAGCGCGCGGGCGGCTTCCTCACCCTGGCCTTGGGGGGGCAAATAAGGCTGCAGCGCGTTGAGGAAGACATCGCTCGCGGCCACGAAGGGCTGCGCGGCGTGCTCCAGCACCGCGGCCCGCACCCGGCGGTCGCGCACGGCCAGCCAGCGCCAAAAGCGGGGGAAGACCTGGGGCGCATGGATGGCCGGGGCCTGACCCAACACCCGGGCGGCCAGGATGCGCGGCTCCCGCACACCGCGGGCCCAAAGGGCATCGGCCAGGGCCAAAAGCCGGGTCGGCTCCGCGGGGAGCGCGTGGCGCAGGCCGCGCCACACCTCGGGCAGCACCACGGCCGCGGTGTGGTAGGCCGGCTCGTCCGCGTCGGGCTGCGCGCCGGGCCGGTAGGCGCGATTGGCGTAGCGGGCCAGCAGCGCGTCCAGGGCCGCGGCCCGCGCCTCGGGGTCGGCCGGTTGAGCCAGCAGCTCGGCAATGTGGCGACGCAGGTCGCGCAAACGCACCGCGGTCATGGAAAACTCCGCGGGGCCCCGCGCGGGGGCCCCGATGTGGCGTCAGTAGGCTTTGGCGAAAATGGCCCAATGCCTGGCCGGTTCGCCGCAGACGATGCAGCGGGTCGGCGCTTCGGTGGGACGGTGTTCCACGAACGGCAGGCAGCGATTGGTGGCTTTGAAATCGGCCTTGATGCGGGCCTCACACTCGGCGCGGCCGCACCAACCCACCAGGGCCCAGCCGTTTTGCACCACCTGACCCAGCTCGTCGTAAGTCTCGGGGCGGTGCAGGTGGGCATCACGAAAGGCCGTGGCCCGGCGCAGCAGGCTGTCGTGAATGTCGTCCAGCAGCGCCGCGATGCGGTCTTCCAGGCCTTCCCAGGCCGCGGTGGTGCGCCCGGCCTTGCCGGGTTGGTCCCGGCGGGCCAGGGTGACCACCTGGTTGGCCACATCCCGGGGGCCGATTTCCACCCGCACGGGCACCCCGCGCAATTCCCAATCGTTGAACTTGAAGCCCGGGGTGACATGGTCCCGGTCGTCCAGGTGCACCCGAAAACGCTGGCCTAACTGCCGCTGCAGGCGTTGGGCCATTTCGAGCACCTGACTGCGCTGCGCGTCGTCGCGCCAAATGGGCACGATGACCACCTGGATGGGGGCCAAACGCGGGGGCAGCACCAGGCCCTGGTCGTCGCCGTGCACCATGATGATGGCGCCGATGAAGCGGGTGGAGAGGCCCCACGAGGTGGTCCACACATACTTGAGCTGGTTGTCCGCGTCGAGGAATTGGATGTCGAAGGCCCGGGCGAAGTTTTGGCCTAAGAAGTGGGAAGTGCCGGCCTGCAGGGCTTTGGTGTCGCCCATCATGGCTTCGATGGTGTAAGTGTGCACCGCGCCGGCGAATTTCTCGCTTTCGGATTTCTGCCCCGGAATGACGGGGATGGCGGCTTCGTTGACCGCGAAGTCTTCGTACACCCGTAACATGCGCAGGGTTTCTTCCTCGGCCTCTTCGCGGGTGGCGTGGGCCGTGTGCCCTTCCTGCCAGTAAAACTCCAGCGTGCGCAAGAAAAGTTTGGTGCGCAATTCCCAGCGCACCACATTCCCCCACTGGTTGAGCAGCATGGGCAGGTCGCGATACGAGCGAATCCACTTGGACCACATGTAGCCGATGATGGTCTCGGAAGTGGGGCGCACGGCCAGGGGTTCTTCCAGTTTCTTGCCGCCGCCGTGGGTCACCACGGCCAGCTCGGGCGCGAAGCCTTCCACATGCTCCTTTTCCCGCTCAAAGAACGACATGGGAATGAGCAGGGGGAAGGCCGCATTTTGGTGGCCCGTGGCTTTGAAGCGCTGGTCCAGGGCCTTTTGGATGTTTTCCCACAAGGCCCAGCCGTAGGGCCGCACCACCATGCAGCCCCGCACGGGCGCGTAATCGGCCAGTTCGGCGCGCAGCACCACCTGGTTGTACCATTCGGCAAAGTTCTCTTGCCGCGAAGGCAGTTTGGGGTAGCCCATGGCATCACCTCGCAGGGAAAATTGCGCAACGCATCGCGGTGTTTATACCATAATTCGGCCGCAGGGCAAAGTGTAAGGCGGCCCAACACCAGGGCTTTTCCAAGTACCCATAAAATCACACGGGGCCACGGGGAACACAGAGAAGCGAGAGAAATTATCCTCTCCGCGTTCTCTGTGTCTCCGTGTGAAATTTAAATTCAGCGTTGTTGATGCTGTCGGTGTTAGAAAAAGAAAAAGCCCTGGGCCCAACACGGCCGCGGCCGCGCGGCACTTCGGGTATAATCCCTGCATCTCCTTTGCAGGTGGTGTAACATGCCACGAACCCGGTTTTGGCTTTGGACCGTGCTTTTGGGGCTGGCGGCCATGGGCTGCAGCCTAACGGGGGTGCTGTTCGGCCCGGGGGCTGCGCTGGTCGCTTCGCAAGAGGCCACGGCCACCCCTCCGCCGCCCTCCACCCAGGCCGCCACGCAGGCGGCTTTGCCCCCCACCCCCACCCGCACCCAACCCGAGCGCGCGGCCGACGCCGGTTCCCCCCAGGAAGCCACGCCGGCCCCCACCCTCACCCTCGCGCCCCGGGTGCAGGAGCAAATGGCCCGCATCGAGCGCGAGGTGGAAGAAATCCGCGGCCTCACCGCGTCGCGGCCGGTGGAAAAGGTCATCATCACGCCCGAAGAGCTGGCCCGTAAGGTGGAAGAGGACTTTCTGGCCGATTATTCCCCCGAAGAGGCGGCCCAAGACGCGGTGGAGTTGTGGCTCTTCGGCCTCACGGACCGGGATACGGACCTTTTCGAGATTCACAAGACCATGCTCTCGGAAGGCATCGCCGGTTTTTACGACGACGAAGAAGAGAAAATGTATGTGGTGGCGTCCGATGGGTTCCCGCCCCACGCCCGCATGACCTACGCCCACGAGTACACCCACGCGCTGCAAGACCAAACCTGGGACCTGGACCAGGGCCTGGGGTTCAACGACGAAACCTGTGACCAGGATACGGAATACTGCGCCGGGGTGCAGGCCCTCATCGAAGGCGACGCCACGGTGACCGAATATTTCTGGTTCTTCCAAAAAGCCACCGCCGCGGAACGCAAGGCCATTCAGGACTATTACGATAACCTCGACATGCCCGGCTGGGACGCCAGCCCCGAATTCATGCAAGAGGACATCCTCTTCCCTTATGTTTACGGCCAGGATTTCGTGCTGGCCCTGCTGCGCCGCGACGGTTGGGATGCGGTCAACGCTGCCTATGACGACCCGCCCGTTTCCACCGAACAAATCATGCACCCCGAGCGCTACCCCGAGGACCAGCCCGTCCGGCTCACCCTGCCCGACCTGGCCGCGCTGTTGGGTTCCACCTGGGAGCCCATCACCGAGCAAAACGCGCTGGGCGAATTCTGGATTTACCTGATGCTGGCCAAAAGCGACACCCTGGCCTGGCGCTTAGACGAAGACGAGGCCAAAGCCGCGGCCGAGGGTTGGGGCGGCGATGTGTATGCCACTTATTGGGAACCCGACAGCGGCGCGGCGGTGCTGGTGCAACGCTGGGTGTGGGATACGCCCGACGACGCGCGCGAGTTCACCGACGCATTTTTGGCCTACGCCCAGGCCCGCTTTGGCCCCGGCACGCAAGACGCCCAGGGCCGCTGGATGTGGACGCAAACGCCGTGGGGCGTGGTCATCTTCGCCCCCCAGGGCGAGCAAGGCCAGGCCTGGGTCATTGCGCCCGACCGGGACTTGGCCGAACGCCTGTACCAGGCCCTGCCGTGAAGCGCACTTTTACACGCATCTTCTTCACCCTTGTTGAAGGCGGGTCGTTTGCGCGGCCAAGGAGCTTACAATCCCCCTCCCCAACCCCTCCCCCTTCGTAAGGGGGAGGGGCTGAGCGCAGCCCCGGCCCTTCGTGGCGGCCAAATCCCCCTCCCCTACGAGGGGAAGGGATTAGGGGAAGGGGTTTTGGCAATCCACACCCGCACCTTTGGCCCTTGGCGGATGCTCTTCGCCCTCGATGGCGCGATGTGTTAAAAATAAACTCCGTAAGGGTGAGGGGCTGAAAGTGACCCATCCAGGAAGGTGAAGCATGTTGCCGCAAGTCCCCCCCGAAACCTGGCGCACCCTGGCCCTGGTGGCCACCGCGTGGGCCGCGGCCTTCGTGGCCGCGTTGTGGGTCGGCGTGCTGGTGTGGACCTGGCGCGATGTGCGCCGACGCACCCGGGACCCGCTGCTGCGCATTTTGGCCGTGCTGCTGGTGCTGGTGCTCTTCTTGCCCGGGGTGGTGGTCTACCGGCTGCTGCGTCCGCCCCTCACCTTGGAAGAAGAATACCGCCGCGCGCTGGAAGAGGAAGCCCTGCTGCAGAGCTTGGACGAGGTGCGCCGTTGCCCCGGCTGCGCCCGCCGGGTGGAACCGGACTGGATTGTGTGCCCCCATTGCCACACCACCCTGCGCAAGGTTTGCCACCACTGTGGCCGCCTGCTGGAGCTGCCGTGGAACCTGTGCCCTTACTGCGGCACGCCGGTGCCGGGCATGCGCCGGGAGGACCTCGCCGACATCCCCATGACGGACGCCGCGGCCGAAGCCACCTCCACCCCAGCCGAAGCCCAACCGCCGGCGTCTACCCCCGAGACCGATGAGGCAGCATGAACCTGCGAGCGTGGAAGACCCGCCTTGCCGCGTGGCTGGACGCCTGGTGGTACGGCCAGCCCTGGCCGCTGGAGCGGGCCCTGGTGGTGGTGCCGCCCCAGCCGGTGTGGTTGGGCGGCCTGACGCCGCGGACCTTGCTGCTCACCCATCAACACCAGTTCGACGGCCGGCAAACCACGCCCAACGATTGCGCGGTGGCTGGCATGGCCATGCTCATTCACCAGGCCTTGCTCCTGGCCGGCTATCACGATGTGCAAGTACCTTACCATCGCTTGGCCCGGGCCCTGGACCGGGCGCCCCTTTACGGCCTGGGGTTCTACCGGGTGCCTTTCGTGGGCGCGCTGCCGCCCGGCCGGGCCGCGGCCGCGCTGCGCTGCCTGGCCCGGGCGTTCGTGGCCCACGGCCACCCGCGCCCCTGGCGCGTCCATGTGCGCGGCCGTCTGCACTTCGACCGCCTGCTACGCCACCTCATCCTGGGCTACCCCACCATGCTCTACGGCGTGGGCGACACCGGGGTTCCTCATGCCATGGTGGTCGTGGGCTATGACCCGGCCACGGACCGCTGGGCCCTGCTGGACCCGGCTTTCCCCCAGCCCTATCGCGGCAAGCCGGCGTTGCGCACCTGCTCTTCGGCCCGGCTGCTGGCCTGGTGGCAGCGACGCTATTTCGCCTATCAGCGCCGCACCGCGGTGTGGCTCAGCGACATTCCCCGCCTGCGGCTGCTGACCGCGGCCGAACCCTCGCCCAAAACCGTTCCCCTGGCGCCGGTCATCGGCTGAGGCCAACTTGAGAGTTTTTGAGAGAAGCCGCGGCCTATAACCCTGGGTGCAGGTTGGCCTCAGGAGGTGCGGATATGGAAGTCCCTCGCCATTGGCGGCTCAAGAAACAACGCTACGCGCTGGTGGGCGAAGTGTGCCCCTCGTGCGGCGCGAAGCTCTTTCCCCCGCGGGATGTGTGCCCGGTGTGCAAGGCCGAGGCCAAAACCCTCTACACCTTCTCGGGCCGCGGGGAAGTGCTGGCCTTCACCACCGTGACCCAACCCCCCGCCGAATTTGCCGACCAGGCCCCCTATGTGGTAGCCCTGGTGCGCCTGGAAGAGGGCCCCACCCTCACGGCCCAGCTCACCGACCTGGGCGACGAAACGCCCTACATCGGCATGCCCGTGGAGATGGTCACCCGCCGCCTGCGCACGGACCAGGGCGAACGGGGCGTCATTGTCTACGGCTACAAATTCCGCCCGCGCTTGCAACCCGCGCCGGCGTAAACGGCTTTACCGCGCGGCAAACAGCGCGTCGTAATCCACTTTGGGGAACACTTGCAGCCGACCGCCGATGGTGGCATCCAACACCCGGCGGCCGGCTTTTTCGTAAGCCTGCCGGGCCAGGCGATAGGCGTATTCCGAAGTTTCTAAGTCCGGCAATTGCCAGCGGAACCCGCGGCCAAAGTAGTGGGGCAAAAAATGGTTGGGGTCCTCCCCCTGGGAGACCACCGTCTGGTTGGCCGGCCCGCGGGTCTTGAAGTTGTGGTCCACCCCCACCAAAATCACCGGGTCGAAGCCCATGTGGAAGGCCAGCTGCAGGGCCACATAGGTCACGGTCGCGCCTTCCCACAGGCGGCCGCGCGCGTCGGTGGCGAAAGTGGGGTCCATGTAAGTGGTGAACAAGAAGGTCGTGTGGGCATCCAGGGGCAGCCAGCGCCGCGCACGCCAGGTGAGGAATTTGGGCATGTCCAAGGCCCGCAGGTCCGCGGCGCATTGCTCGATGACCAGGTCGTTGACGCTGACCAGAAAAGTGGTACGAAAGCCCCATTCGGGGAAGGCCAGATAAACCCGATTGAGGCCGAAGGTGAATTCCCCGCGCAGTTTTTGCACATCGGTGTGTCGCAAACTGGGGCCATTGCCCAAAATGAACGCCCGGTGGCCGCGGTAGCGGTCTTTGAGCGCGGCCAGGCGGCGCACACTCTCGCGGCGCCAGGGATGGAAGGTCGCCATGGGCCACTGGGGGAGCCACAGGGCCTTGAGGTACAGCGCCCGGGCCCAGGGCCGGGCCCAGCGGGGA
>JALSPJ010000090.1 GCA_026985995.1 Anaerolineales bacterium | reverse complement strand
CCACCAACGACCACCCGCCAACTGCTCCCCCCTCCGTGTGCTCCGTGTCCCTGTGTGAGGCAACCGCGGTGCCAGGGCTCCGAAAACCAAAGCGGCACGAGCGTGCCGCAGTCCAAAAACGCGCGGCACCCGCCACCTTCCAACCACCAACCTCCGCCCGCCACGCCGCTCCGTCGCGGCATACCTTTAGCCCGCGCCCAACGCCTCCAGGACCCGCTCCAAATCCTGCGGGCCGTCCAGGTTCACCCGCTGCGTCTTGCGCTGAATGCGTTTGACCAGGTTGCTGAGCACCTGGCCCGGGCCCAGTTCCACAAAAGTGTGCACCCCCGCGTCGAGCATGTGCTGCACGCTCTCCCGCCAGCGCACCGGCCCCGTGAGCTGGGCGCTCAGGTCCGCGAACAGGGCGTCGGCCGCGTGCAAGGCCCGGGCCGCCACATTGCCCACCACCGGGTAGCGGGGCGCGCGCAACCGGGCCTGGGCCAGCGCGGCCCGAAAGGCCTCCTGCGCGGGGGCCATCAAAATGGAGTGCGCGGCCACGCTCACCTTGAGCACCACCACCCGCCGCGCGCCCAACTGCCTGGCTTCGTCCACGGCGGCTTCCACCCCTTCGGGCGTGCCCGAAATAACCACCTGGCCGGGGCAATTGTCGTTGGCCACCTGCACAAAGCCAAAGCGCTCGGTAACCGCCTGCACCAGGCCCTGCACCTTTTCGATGGAAAGGCCCAACAGCGCGGCCATCCGGCCCGGGTTGCGTCGTCCGGCCTCGGCCATGGCCTGGGCCCGTTTCTGCACCAGGCGCAGTGCGGTGGCAAAATCCAGCGCCTCGGTGGCGACCAAAGTGGTCAATTCCCCCAGGGAATGCCCGGCCGCGAAGCGCGGCCGCCACTCGCCTAAGCGGGCCTTGAGCACCTGCCAGGCGGCCACCGCGTGCACAAAAACCGCGGGTTGGGTGTGCACCGTTTGGTTGAGCTCCTCCTCGGGCCCCTCCCACATCAGGCGCGAAAGGGCATAGCCCAACACCTCGTCGGCCTGCTGAAAGATGGCCCGCGCCTCGGGGAAGGCCTCGGCCAGGGCCTTGCCCATGCCCACATATTGCGACCCCTGCCCGGGGAACAGCACCGCGACGGTGGCGCTTTGCATGGTCACACTCCTGCTGGCGAAAGAATGAGCCTGAAGGGCCAGGCGCACCCTTTTAACCCCGCCGCGGCCCAAACGACGCGGCCACAAAACAAAAAAGCCGGTGGCGACCCACCGGCTTGTTGGGCGAAAGCGGGCCTCACTCGCTCTTCACCGCAATCACCTCGCGGCCCTTGTAATAGCCGCAATGCGGGCACACCCGGTGCGGCAGGCGGGGATTGCCGCAGTTGGGGCATACGACCAGGGCTTGCGGCTTCAGGCGCATCCACTGCGACCGCCGATGGCGGCTCTTGGAACGGGGAATCTTCTTCTTCGGTACGGGAGGCATGACCCTTTCTCCTTGACCAACTTATCGGTCGGGATAACGACCGAAAATCAACAAAAAACCTTTCCTCGACTTCAGGCAAAGACGAGGCCAGCGCAGCGCATTATAATAAAGCCCCGCGCGGCTGTCAAGCCTTCCCCCAAAAGCCATGCGTGTGAGGTACCCATGTCCGCCAACCCTTACCGCCAACTGCCCAGCCTCGACGCCTGGCTGCAACGCGCCCCCTGGCCCGACTGGGCCGCGGAGCTGGGGCGGCCTTTGCTGGTGGCCTGGGCCCGCCAGGTGCTGGAACAGGCCCGGGCGGCCATCGCCCAGGGCGCGCCGCCCCCGTCCACCGATGCGCTGGATGCCCGCCTGCTGCAGCGGGTCGAAACCCATTTGCTGCTGCGCACCCAGGGGGTGGTCAACGCCACGGGCGTGGTCATTCACACCAACCTGGGCCGCGCCCCCCTCAGCCGGGCCGCGCGGCAGGCTCTGGCCCAGGCCGCGCTGGGCTACACCAACCTGGAGTACGACCTGGCCGCGGGCCGCCGCGGGCATCGGGGCACCGCGCTGGCCGACCTGTTGCGCGGCACAACTGCCGCGGAGGACGGCCTGGTGGTCAACAACAACGCGGCCGCGGTCATGCTCATCCTGCGGGCCCTGGCTCCCCGCGGGCGGGTGCTCATCGCCCGCACCCAGCTCATCGAAATCGGCGGCGGGTTTCGCATCCCGGCCATTTTGCAGCAAAGCGGCGCCAAACTGGTGGAAGTGGGCACCACCAACAAAGTGCGCCTGGCCGATTACGAAGAAGCCCTGCGCCAACAGCCCATCCGCCTGATTTTGTGGGTGCACCGCTCCAACTTCCGCATCGTGGGCTTTCACGAGGAACCGACTTTGGCCGAGCTGGCCGCGCTGGCCCGGCGCCATGGCGTGCCCCTGGTGGCCGATGTGGGCTCAGGCGCGCTGCTCGACACCACCCGTTACGGCCTGCCCTGGGAGCCCACGGTGCAGCACGCACTGCAAGCCGGCGCGGACCTGGTGGCCTTTTCGGGCGACAAGCTGCTGGGCGGGCCCCAGGCCGGGCTCATCGTGGGCCAGAGCGCATGGGTGGCCCGCTTGCGCCGCCATCCCCTCATGCGCGCCCTGCGGGTGGACAAACTCACCCTGGCCGCGCTGGAAGCCACCCTGACCCACTACCTGCGTGGGGAAGCCGAGCGGGAAGTGCCCGTGTGGGCCATGTTGGCCGCCCCCGCCGAGGCCCTGAAACGCCGGGCCCGGGCCTGGCAGCGAGAAGCGGGCGTGGGCGAAGTACTGCCCTATGCCTCGGCCATCGGCGGCGGCAGCCTGCCGGCGGCCACCCTGCCCTCCTTTGCCTGGGTGGTGCGCGCGCCCAAACCCCACGCGCTGGCGCGCGCGCTGCGCACCCGCCGACCCTGGCCCGTGGTGGCCCGGGTGGCCCAGGGCCGGGTATGGCTCGACCCCCGCACCGTGCTGCCCGAGCAAGACGCGCTGGTGCCCGAAGCCGTGCGCGCGGCGCTGCACACACCAGCGTAAACCGTGGCACGCGACGGCCCGGGAAGCCCGGCCGGGCTTTCCTTGCACTTGCTGGCTATACGCATTCACAGCGCGAGCCCGCGCCTCTGAACCTCACAGGGTCGGCCCAACTTTGTATTTACTGGCTATACGCACGAACACCAGGACTGCCTTATGGAGATTTGCGCATTTGCGTAAATCTGTATGCGCAACACGCTACAAACAAACACGCAAATCAAAGCGCTCAAATCCAAAAATTCGCCGGCATTTCCCCATTGACAAAACCGCTTCGATTGTTATACTTAGGGCTACCACACCATTCTAATCCCAGGAGGTCGTTATGCGCGCCAAGTTGTTCTTCCTCGCCCTGTCCGTTATGATGGTGTTGGCGCTGGCTGCGTGCGGCGGCATGAACTGAGGCATTTTTGTCCCCCTCCTCCAAACCCCATGCGGGCGGCTCACCACCGCCCGCATGTCTTTTTCCCTCATCTTCCCCAACCCATGCAGAGGTTACCCCACCCGCCGCCATAAGGTGATGCTTTCGATGTGGTAGGTTTGGGGAAACATATCAAAAGGCGTGGCCCTCACCAGGTGATAGCCGGCTTTGTGCAGCTGCCGACCATCCCGGGCCAGGGTCGCAGGATGACACGACACATACGCCAGCCACTGGGGGGCCAGGTCGGTCAGCGCCTGGAGCACCTCGCGGCTCAACCCGGACCGCGGCGGGTCCACCACGGCCAGGTCGATGCGCTCTCCCCGGCGGCGCAGGTAGGGCAAGGCCTCTTCCGCGGGCGCTTCGTACAGCTCCACCCCGTCGAAGTCGGCCAGGTTGACCTCGAAATCGGCCACGGCCCACGGGTCGGCTTCCACCGCGATGAGCCGGCCCACCCGAGGCGCCAAAAACGCGCTGAACAGCCCACCGCCGCTGTACACTTCCAGCAAGGTGGCGTCGTCGCGCAGGGGCAAATGGCGCAACAAGTGGTCAATCATGGCCTCGGCCACAGGCACATTCACCTGGAAGAAGGCGTTGGCCGAAACCCGAAACGCGCGGCCCTTGACCCGCTGCACCACATAGCCGCGGCCCGAGAGCACATAGGGTTTCTCGGGGCCCAGGTACATCATGTGCACCGGAAAATCCACCCGCAGGGGCGGCGGCGTGGGTTCCTCCCCCACCAACACCACCATGGCCTGGCCGTCGCTGCCGCTGCGCACATGAATGCGACGCAGGCCCGCGGGGTCTTCCACCTGCAGGCGGGGCCACACATCGGCCACGGTGGGGTCCAGCAGGGGGCAGGTTTCCAAAGGCACCACGGTTTCGCCATCCCGGGCCCGAAAGCCCAACCGGCCCTGAGGCGTGAGGTGAAACTGGGCGTGATTGCGATAGCCCCACGGCCGGGGGGAAGGCACCGTCGCGCCCACGGGCGGGTTGGCGAATTTGCCGATGCGCTCCAGCTGGTCGCGTAAAATCACGCTCTTGGCCGCCAATTGCGCCGCGTAAGCCACATGCTGGTAATGGCAGCCGCCGCACACTTTGTAATGCGGGCAACGGGGCGGCACCCGGTCCGGCGCCGGTTCCTCCAAGGTGACGATTTCGCCCCGCGCGTAGTGCGATTTGACCTCGGTGAGGCGCACCTGGGCCACCTCACCCGGCAGGGCAAAGGGCACGAACACCGCGCGGCCATCGGGCAGGCGGCCCATGACCTCGCCGCCGTACACCCAGGTGGTCAGCGCCACCCGATACACTTCGCCCACCTGGGGCTGACGGGTGGGGTCTTCTACGGGCTCTTCGTCCTGGGGGGGTGGGTTGGGGAACCGACGGCGCGGCATGGCATCCTCGCGTGGGCAGGGTCAGGCGGCTTGCAGAAACGCGTCGATGGCGGCCAACAGGGCATCCAGGTCCGCGGGCTGAATTTCGCCCATGTGCGCGATGCGGAAAGTCTGCCCCTTGAGGGGGCCGTAGCCGTTGGCGATGCGCATGCCGTGGTGTTCCTGCAGATAGGCGTTGAGCGCGGCAATGTCGATTTGCCGGGTGTTGGTCACCGTGGTGACGGTTTTGGAACGAAAGCCCTCGGCTGCGAACAGGTCAAAGCCCCGCGCCAGGGCCCATTGCTGCACCTTTTGGGCCATGGCCGCGTGGCGGGCAAAGCGGTTCTCTAAGCCCTCGGCCAGAATGCGGTCCAGCTGCACATCCAGGGCATAAATCAGCGACACCGCGGGCGTGGCCGGGGTGGAATCCTTGAGGCGGTGCTTTTCTAAGCGCAGCAGGTCGAAATACCAGCCCCGGTGGGGCACCTCTCGGGCTCGCTCCAGGGCCCGGTCGCTCACCGCGGCCAAGGCAATGCCCGGCGGCAGGGCCAAAGCCTTCTGGCCCGAAGTGAACACCATGTCCAGCCCCCAGGCGTCCATCTCCACCCGAGCCCCGCCCAAGCCCGAGACCGAATCCACCGCGATGAGGGCCTCGGGCCGGGTGCTGCGCACCGCGGCCGCGATTTCGGCCAGGGGGTTTTCCACGCCGGTGGAAGTCTCGTTGTGCACCACCATGACCAGGTCGTAATCGTCCCGGGCCTGCAGCGCGGCGGCGAAGGCCTCGCCCCGCAGGGGCTGGCCCCAGGGGGCTTCCACCGCATCCACGGGGATGCCGTTGGTCGCCGCGACCTCGCGCCAGCGTTTGCCAAACGCGCCGTTCACGCCCACCAGCGCGCGACGGCCCGGGCGCACCAAATTGCGCACCGCGGCCTCCTGGAAGCCGGTGCCCGACGATGCGCTGATGAACACCCGGTATTGGGTGAAGAACAGGGCCCGGGCCCGCTGCTCGCAGGCGTGGAACAGGGCTTCGAACTCGGGGCTGCGATGGGGCAGCATGGGTTTGGTTTGGGCCTGGGCCACTTCGGGGGCCACATCCACAGGGCCGGGGACGAACAAATGGGCCATGGGGAACCTCCCTACGAAGCAAGGGTGGGCACAAGGGGAACCCGCGGCGGGGCTCAGGGGGCCGATGTGGCGGCCCAATCGCGCGCCCCCCGCAGGAACGCGTCGCCGGGCATGGGCCGTTTGCCCGGCGGCTGCACCCGGTCGAGCACCAGCAGACCGTCGCCGGTGCCCACCGCGGGCCAGCCTTTGTAGGCCACCCGCACGCCGGGGCCCGGGCTGGGCTCATCTTCCACCGGGTGGGCGGCCAGCACTTTGAGGCGCGCCCCCCGCCAGGGCATGAAAGTGCCGGGCCAGGGGTCGAAGGCCCGCACCTGGCGGGCCAGGTAGGCCGCGGAACGGGTGAAATCCAGCGCGCCGTCTTCCCGCTTGAGGCGGGGCGCGTAGGTCGCCAGGCTATCGTCCTGAGGCCGGGGGGTGAGTTCCCCTTCCAGGTAAGGGGGCAGGGTATCGAGCAGCAGCTCGGCGCCCATTTGGGCCAGGCGTCGGCTCAGGGTGGCCGCGGTGTCGTCGGGCAAAATGGTGGTGGCCCGCTGGCTCAAGATGGGGCCCGTGTCCAGGCCCTCGTCCATGAGCATGATGGTCACGCCGGTTTGCGCATCGCCGTGGAGCAGCGCGTATTGGATGGGCGACGCGCCCCGCCAGCGAGGCAGCAGGGAGGCGTGTACATTCAGGCAGCCGTAGCGGGGCAGCTGCAGCACTTCGGGCTTGAGAAGTTGGCCGAACGCGGCCACCACGATGAGGTCCGGGTTCCACTCCCGCAGGATGGCCATGGCCCGGGGGTCGCTCAGGCGACGGGGCTGCATCACGGGCAGGCCCAAGGCCTCGGCCCGCACCTTGACCGGCGGCGGGGTGAGCCGGTTCCCCCGGCCGGCGGGTTTGTCGGGCTGGGTGACCACACCCACCACGGGGTAATGGCGGGCCAGGGCCTCCAAGGTGGGCAACGCGAACTCGGGCGAGCCCATGAAGACGATGCGCGGCCGGGCCGACGCGGTGCGCAGCAGCATCAGGCGCCTCCCTGGTCGGGCAGCAAGCCGGGCAGGGAACGCACGACCACCCGGCCCGACTCGAAATCGAAGGCCCGGATGACTTCCTCGGTCACCGGCAACAGAATTTGGGGGCCGTCTTCGGGCTCTACGATGAAGACATCGTTGGCCCCGGTCTCCAGAATTTCCACCAAAGTGCCCAGCACCTGCCCGGCCTCGGTGACCACCTGCAGCCCCAGCACCTCGAAGTCGTAATATTCGTCGTCGGTCTGGGGCGCGGCCACCTCATCCGCGGCGATGGTCAGCCATTGGTTGCGCAGCACTTCCACCGCGCTGCGGTCGGGGTAGCCCTCGAAGGCGATGAGCAGGCCCTGCTCGCCAAAGGGGCGCACGCTGCGCACGGTGAGGGGCACCTGCCGGGGGCCGACGAACACCACCGCGCCGGGGTAGAAGCGAGCCTCGGGGTGGTCGGTGAGCACTTCCAGGACCATCTCCCCGCGCAGGCCGTGGGGTTTGCGCAGGCGGCCGATGATGACCCGGCCCTGGGCCTGCTGCACATCGTCGAGGTGAATGCGCCGCCCCCCGCGCCGCGCGCGGGGCTTGCGCCGGGCGGTCATGCTGCGCGCTCCTCCTGCAGGGGTTGCGTGGCGTCGACGATTTCCAGCTCGTACATGCGCCCCTCCTGCAAGGCGATGATTTGCAGCAGGGCGCGAATGGAGTCGGCCACCCGGCCGCTGCGGCCGATGAGACGGCCCAGGTCCTGCTTGGCCACTTCCAGCTCGATGAGGTTGGCCGGGCCACCGGCCACTTCCACCACGAACACCTGCTCGGGCCGGGAAGCCAGGTTGCGGGCGATGAATTGTACCAGGGCCTTGGCTCGACTGGGTTGGCCGCGCATGACACCCTCCCAGGCAAAAAAGCGGGGCCCTGCAGCCCCGCGTTCGGCGCAGCGTCAGGCGCTGCCCGAGGCCACGGCCGCGGCCGCGCTGGTCTTGCGGCCCGGTGCGAAGGGGGCCTGGGCCTCCTGGGCTTCGGCCAGCAGGGTTTCCAGGTCTTCGCCGGCCTTGAAGCGGGCGTAGCGCTCCCGCAGGCCAATCATGGCGAAGATGCGCTCCACGGATTCGCTGGGCTGCGCGCCGTTGGAAAGCCAGCGGTAGACCTTGTCTTCGTGCACCACCACGGTGGGCGGGTCGGTGCGGGGGTTGTAGAAGCCCAGGTTTTCGAGGTATTTGCCATCGCGCTTGACGCGGCTATCGACCGCGACGATGCGGAAGCTGGGTTGGTTGCGGGCACCCACCCGGCGTAAGCGAATGCGCACCATGAGCGTGTTCCTCCTGCACAACGGGTTTGGGCGCGGGCTGCCCCGCGCGGGGTTCACAACAAAAGGGCCCAGGGCGTGCCCCACGGCCCTCGGCGAAGGGGTATTGTACCACAAAATGAAGCGGGGAAGGTGAGGGGGTGGAAGTTGGTGGTTGGTGGTTGGTGGTTGGCGGGTGGGGGTTGGAGGTTGGTGGTTTGACATATCTTCTCAAAGCCCCGGGCTTGTGTTATACTGGCCCCGTGCCGCGCGCCCGCTTCGGCAGGGCCCGGCCAGGGAAAATCCCATGCTCGTACCCACGGCCGGTTCCCCGCGGAGCCGGTTCTTTTTGAGTAGGGTAACAGCGTCCCTCGCAAGGAGTATCGTCTATGGCCTCAACGGATTTGCGCCATCATTACGACGAGGCCCACAGCCTCAAGCGCAGCCTGGGGCTGTTGGAAGCCACCATGATTGGCGTGGGCGCCATGATTGGCGCGGGCATCTTCGGCCTCACCGGCATCGCGGCCGGCAAGGCCGGGCCCGTGGGCCTGCTGTTGGCCTTCCTGCTCAACGGCATTGTCACCAGCCTCACCGGCCTCACCTATGCCGAATTGGGCGCGGCCATGCCCGAGGCCGGCGGCGGTTACCTCTGGGTCCGGGAAGGCCTCTCCCGTTTTTGGGGCTTTTTCTCGGGCTGGATTTCCTGGTTCAGCCATTCGGTGGCCTGTAGTTTGTACGCGGTGTTGTTCGCCACCTTTTTCGTGGAACTCATGGAAGTCGCCGGTGTGCACATTTCTCGCGAGCCGGGCTTTTTGGGCCTGAGCATGGAAACCTGGCTCATCAAAGGCCTGGTCATCGTGGTGGTAGCGTTGTTCCTCTTCATCAACTATCGCGGCGCATCGGAAACCGGCCTGGTGGGCAACATCGTCACCATCACCAAAGTGGCCGTGCTGTTGACCATCTCGGGCTTCGGCATCAAGGCCATGCTCAACGCGCCCGACGCCGCCATGGTGTGGGAAAACTTCCGCCCGGCCATGCCCAACGGCTGGGCCGGGGTGTTTGCGGCCATGGGCCTCACCTTCGTGGCCTTCGAGGGCTACGAAATCATCGCCCAAACCGGCGAAGAGCTCTACGAGCCCGAAAAGAACCTGCCCCGGGCCATCTTCCTCTCCATCGGCATCGTGGTGGCCATTTATCTCATCGTGGCCTTCGTCGCGGTGGGGGTGCCGGTGCAAAAAATCTTGGGCATGCAGCCGTGGCAATATCTGGCCCAACACGGCGAGCGGGGCATGGTGCGCATCGCGGAATTCATCATGCCCTATGGCCGGGTGCTCATGCTCATCGGCGGCCTGGCTTCCACCACCTCGGCCCTCAACGCCACGGTCTACTCCAGCTCCCGGGTCTCCTTTGCCATGGGCCGCGGCCGGGACCTGCCGGCCTTCTTCGGCGAAGTGCACCCCCGCACCCGCACCCCCCACTGGGCCATTCTCATGAGCGGCCTGCTCATCGCCTTCATGGGCGTGGCCCTGCCCGTGGCCGATGTGGCCGGCGGCGCGTCCCTCACTTTCCTGGTGCTCTTCCTGCTGACCAACTTCACCCTCATTCGGCTGCGCAAAACCCACCCCGACCTGCCCCGGGCGTTTCGGGTACCCCTGGTGCCCTATTTGCCCATTGCCACGGTCATCATCCAGGGCTTTTTGGCCGGGCACCTGTTCGAGGCCAGCCCCCTGGCCTGGTACGCGACCATCGTATGGACCCTTTTGGGCGTCGCGCTCTATTACGGCTACATCCGCAGCCGTCAGGAAGCGCCCCCGGCCTGAGTTGGCCCACCCGCCTGGCTTCCTGGTGGGTGGAAGGGCTACCGCCGCGGCCGGGCGCGTATTGGGTGGCCTTGTGCCTGCCCCAACCCCGGCTGCTGCGGGTCGGGGGGAAAGGTCCGCGCGCCTGGCCCGCAGGCCTCTACCTGTATGCCGGCCAGGCCCATGGCCCCGGCGGCGTGCGCGCTCGCTTGGGGCGGCATCTGTTGGGCCGCGGCCGCGGGCCCTGGCACATCGACACCCTGCGGGCCGTGGCCTACCCCGTGGCCTGGGGCTGGACCACCTGGCCCGCGCCCGGCCCGCAGCCCTGGGAATGCACCTGGGCCCAGGCCTGGGCCGCGCGGCCCATGGCCCGCATCCCTCAGCCGGGCTTTGGCGCGCAGGACTGCCGCCACCGTTGTCCGGCCCACGCCATCGGCTTTCCCGGGCCGTGCCCCCCAACGCCCGCCTTGTGGCCCACAACCGGGCGGGCCATCTTCCCCCTGGAAGGATGGACGCATGTCGTACCCCTCCCCCCCGCCGGATGAAGCCCCCGCCCCCACCCCGCGGCCCGGCCTGTGGGCTCGCTACCGCCTGCTGCTGGCCGTGGGCCTGCTGGTCGCGCTGCTGGACCAGGCCCTCAAGGCCTGGATTCGGGCGCATTTGCGCTTCGGCCAGGTGTGGACCCCCTGGCCCGAACCCTGGGCCCGGTGGGTGCGCATCGTACACTGGCGCAATACCGGCGCGGCCTTCGGCCTTTACCAGGGCGCCAACGATGTGCTGCTGTGGATTGCCGTCGCGGTCATCGTGTTCGTGGTGTGGCACTTTCGGCACACCGCGCTCCAGGCCCGCTGCCTGCGCTGGGGCCTGGCCCTCCAGGTGGGCGGCGCGTTGGGCAATTTGTGGGACCGGGTCCAGCACGGCTCGGTGACCGATTTCATCGCCGTGGGGCAGTTTCCCGTCTTCAATCTGGCCGATGTGGCCATTACTTTGGGCGTGGGCTGTCTGCTGTGGAGCACTTTGTGGGAAGAAGACGGCCAGCCCGCACCGCCCACGCCGGTTCCCCAGCCTGGAGAAACCGACACGGCCGCGCCCACGCCGCCATCGACCGCGCCCGAAGCCGGCCCGCCGCCGGTTCCCCCAGAACCCCCGGCTGCCGAAAAGCCATGAGCGACGAGCGCGTGCACACCCTGCCCTTCACCCCCACGGACCAAACCCCCCGGCAGCGGCTGGACCGTTTCGTGACCCAGGGCCTGGGGGGAACCTACTCCCGGGCCCGGGTGCAGGCGTGGATTCGCGAAGGCCGGGTGACGGTAGACGGTCGGGTGGTGACCAAACCGGGCTTCTGGCTCGAGCGCCCCGCCCGGGTGGAAGTGCGGGTGCCGCCTCCCAAACCGGCCACGGTCACGCCCGAGGCCATTCCCCTGCGGGTGCTGTTCGAAAACGCGGATGTGCTGGTGGTGGACAAGCCCGCGGGCATGGTGGTGCACCCCTCGCCGGGACACGAGCACGGCACCCTGGTGCACGCGGCCCTGGCCCACGCGCCCGACATGGCCGGGGTGGGCGGCGTGCTGCGGCCCGGCCTGGTGCACCGCTTAGACAAGGACACTTCGGGGGTCATCATCCTGGCCAAGAACGACCGCGCGCACCAGTTCCTGCAAGACCAGTTTCGCCAGCGTCAGGTGCGCAAGGAGTATTTGGGTCTGGTGGTGGGCGCGCCGCCGGTGCCCCGGGGGCGCATCGACGCGCCCATCGAACGGGACCCGGCCCACCGCCAGCGCATGAAAGTGACCACACCGGGCCGGGGGCGCGCGGCCGTGACCGATTTCGAGGTGCTGGAGCGTTTTCCGGGGTACACCCTGGTGCGCTTTCGGCCCCTCACGGGCCGCACGCACCAAATTCGGGTGCACGCGGCCTTCTTGGGCACGCCCATCGCCGGCGACGCCCTCTACGGCCGACGGCGCTGCCCCTTGCCGCTGACGCGGCACTTCTTGCACGCGCACCGGCTCACCCTCACCCTGCCGGGTGAAACGGCCCCCCGCACCTTCGAAGCCCCCCTGCCCCCCGACCTGCAGGCCGTGCTGCAACGGCTACGGGGGACAGGTGCATAAGCGCGCCCCGCCCTTTGGGGGTTATTGGCTATACGCACCCGCACTCCCATCCCCGCGGCACCACTGCCGTGTGTCGTCGGCCCCCCGGCAGGTGACCCCGCGGGCGTCCCAATATTCCAGCAGGGCCAGGGTGTAGCGCCGGGAAAGGCCCAGCGCATCCCGGGCCTGGGCCACGCCAAAGCCGCCCCGGGGGAAGGCCGCGCGCAGCCGCGCCTCCCACGCGTCCAGCAGTGCGACCGGCACCACCACCTGGGGGCTCAGGGGCACCAGTCGGCCGGCTTCCAGCAGGGCCCGAAAGGCCGCCGGGCCCACCAGGTCCCGCAGGCGCTTCGCGGCGGGCCAGGTGCGCGGCTGCTGCAACGCGGCCAACAGTCGCGCTTCGGCTCGAGCCAGGGACGGCGGCAGGCGCGGACTGTGCTCGGGCAGCGCGGCTTCGTCGCCCAGCACCCGCACCACCCCCTGGGCCTGCGCCTGGCGCAACCACGCCGCCCCCAGGGCCCGGGGCACGCCCACCCGCTCCACCAGGGCCGGGGTCGGCATCCCCCGGCGCTGGGGGTGTTGGCCGTGGAACGCGGCCAGCACCTGCCGCGCGCGGCGGTTCCACCGGGCCAGCTGCGCGGCCGCCACCACATACGCGCCCTCGCGGCCGCGCCACTGCAGGGCCTGCCCCGCGGCTTCCAGCCGGGCCAGCGCGGCCCGCGCTTCGGCCTCGGGTCGCCGCGCCCAACGGACCAGCGCCGCCGCGGGTTCCCACCCCCGCAGCTGCAGCCGGGCCAACAGCGCGGCTGCCAAATCGTCCGCGGCCAGAGCCTGCAAATGCTCACCCGTGGCCGGGGCCCAACGCTTGTGCCGCGGCGGGTGCGGGTCCAGCACCCGCCCTCCGGCCCAGGTCATGGCCGGCGAAGGGCGTCGCAGCACAAAGCGGTCCCCGCGGCGGGCCACCACAGGGCGCTCGAGCCGCAGCTGCACGAAGCCCGTTTCCCCCGGCGCCACGGCTTCGGCGTCCAGCACCCGCACCCGGGCCATGACCTGCGCGGCGGCCAAATGCAGCCGGACCACCGCGTTGTGCCGCAGAGGCGGCGCGTCGGGCAACACCCGCAGCTGCACATCCAGCGCGCGGGTGGGCTCGTCGTCGCCGGGCAGCACCAGCCACTGGCCGCGGTGCAACGCGACGCGCGACACGCCGGCCAGGTTCACCGCCACCCGAGCCGCGGGCGCCACGGCTTCCACCGGCTGATGATGGCTCTGCAGCCCGCGCACCCGGGCCCGCAGCCCCTCGGGCAACACCTGCACCTGCATCCCCACCCGCAACGGGCCATCGACCAGGGTGCCGGTCACTACGGGGCCGAAGCCCCGCACCTCAAAGGCCCGGTCCACAGCCAGGCGGGGGCGACCCAGGTCGAGCCGCGCGGGGGCCTGCTGCAACACCCGGGCCAACGCCGCTTTCAGCGCGGCCATGCCGTAACCCGTGCGCGCGGAAACCGCCACCACGGGCGCGTGGGCCAGGGTGGTTCCAGCGAGAAGGGCCCGGGCTTCGGCTTCCCGGCGGGCCAGCCAGGCGGCATCGGGGGCCAGGTCGGCCTTGGTCAGG